>JAYVXO010000071.1:0-6905 GCA_043785105.1 Fimbriiglobus sp. | reverse complement strand
GATAGCCTTGGCAGTATGCTCGGATTGGCTCACTTGGTCGAAGCCAAGCTCAGCAAGCCCACGTTGCTCACACGAGACGGCCCGATCAGTCGCGCGGAGAACCGCGCGATGGTCGAGGTTTTACATCTCGATTTGTGCCCGATTGAAAATGTCGAATGGGCGGACGGCGACGCCGTCGTCATGGTGGACAGCCAACCCAATACGGGGCGACATACAGTAAAGTATCCCGCACCGGTTTTTGCGGTGCTCGATCATCACGAAACCCCCGGCGATCTTGAAGACGTTGCGTTTGTGGATGTCCGTCCCAATTTGGGAGCCACCTGCACGTTGGTCTCGAAGTATCTTGCCGATCAGGATGTCGTTGCCTCCGAAAAAGTTGCAACCGCCCTGCTCTACGGTATCGAAACCGAAGTGACCGGGTATCCCCGCGAAGCCAGCCCAGAAGACGACCACGCCTTGCATCGGCTTTATCCCCACGCGGACAAAGACTTACTCGCCCAGATCCGAAACGCCCGCTTACCGCACAGCCACTTCGAGTGCTTGTTACAAGCGTTGCAAAGCTCCTTCATTTACGATCGGCTCATCATCAGTTGGGTCAACCCGCTACCTCAACCGGAGCAAGCTGCCGAAGTCGTTGATTTCATGATCCGCTTTGAAAAAGTCGATTGGGCTGTGTGTGCAGGCGTTTATAACGATTCGTTGATTCTCTCCGTTCGCACCGCAACGGCCAACGCGGGTGCGGGTGAGATGCTCCGCAAGGTAGTTGGGTCATTGGGCAAAGCCGGTGGCCACGACCGCCGGGCCGGTGGTTGCATCCCGCTCGCCAGTACATCCGACAACGCCATCGAAGAGCTTCAAGCCGAACTTCGCCGACGCTTGTTGAAGGCACTCAAAATTGATGAACTCCGGGGTCAACGGTTGGTGCCACTGCGAGAAATGTTGCAAAATTTGCAGGCGTAAAACGAACACAGGCCAGTCCATTTTGCGGTGAAAGTGGACTGGCCTGCGGACACTTAGGCACCGTGCTGCACAACGACGCTGTCGCAACCCGCTTTCCGGCAACAACTTACAGACAATACGGCTTAATAAACTTGAAGAGGCTGGCTTCTGAAGTGAATCCTGCTAACAGTCACTTTGATATTCACTTCGCCCAATTCTGTTTTTTGAACAGGTGAACCCAATTTCCGGTTCGCTCTCTCTAAGCTGTTGCGATACATCTGGTTGGGATTAGGCATTGGTGCGGATTTGGGAAGAATTCTCAATCAATTTCAAATCTTTTCCCAGTAAATGCCGACGAACTTTACTGTTCGCCGCATTTCGCCCTAATACTGTGGCAGACGAATCGGTAATCACTTGGGACGATTTGTCCTTTGATCTCTCTCAAACTCCAGGAACACTCATAGCTTTTGCTTGGCAGTGTTCCCACAATAAAAAAGGGGTGCAGCATGGCTCGACGCGAAGCCTTACTCCGGATCACAAAAATTCTGTTGACCCGTCGTAACTCATTGCGGAAACGACTGGGAACCGATCTGGACGAATTGGCGCAGAAGAATTCCTACTCCAGCGGCGATGCCGCCGATGCCGCGTTTGAAACAAGCGGTGAAGAAGTGGCCTCCCAACTCGCCGAGTTGGAAGCCAAAGAACTGTCCCAAATCGAGGTCGCCCTTCGGCGCATCAAACAAGGGTTGTACGGCGTGTGTACCGGCTGTGAGATGAAAATCCCAGTCGCCCGCCTCAATGCGTTGCCGTACAGCGTGCTGTGCATCAAGTGCCAACGCGAATCGGAAACCGATTCGTCCTGGCTCCAGGATCGCATGGTAACGGATTGGAACAAACTCAGCGATGCTTCCAGCGATGACCGTGATTTTTCACTCTCGGAGTTGGAAATCGACTTGAGCAAGTAAACCGATTGCACGGTTTCTTTCATGCCCGCAGGTTCGGCAACCTGCGGGCTTTTTTCGTTTTGTACGATGCCATTTCAACGATTGAACTTCAACACTTTGGCTTTGCCTCAAGTTTCGGTCCCGTTCACCGGGTACAGTAAATTACGTCGGTTTTCGACAAGTCATTCCCCGTTCGCCCCGTTGATTGGCAGATCTGTCATGAATCGCCGAATGCTCAGTCTGTACCTGCTGGCCAGTAGCGGATTCTTGGGTGGATTTGTCGCCAATGCTGTGTTGGAAAATCGGCCCTCTGCGATTGCCCAATCCGCTAGTCCCCTGCCCGCCCCGCCGTCGTCCGTTGCTGACTTTGGACCTGAGCGGTTCGACCAAGTCATTCGCCAAGTTGGCCCTTCGGTCGTGACCGTGGATGCGTTGAAGCCGTCAACAACGGCAGGGTCAGCGGGTGCGAGTCGATCCAAGCCCGTCGAAGAATCGGGGTCCGGGGTCATCGTTCGACTGAGTGGTTTTCGGGGTTGTTATGTCATCACGAACAACCACGTCGTCGGCGGTGCGAAGACAGCCGAGATGACCGTGACGTTGGCCGATGGTCGCATCCTGCAACCGGAACGGGTGTGGACCGATCCCGAGTCCGACATTGCCATCCTTAAGCTTCCCGCAGACAACTTGCCGACACTTGACTTGGCGGACAGTGACCGCGTGAAAATCGGTCAATGGGTGCTGGCGTTCGGAAGTCCGTTCGGTCTCCATCAAACCGTCACGCACGGGATTATTTCGGCGCGTGACCGTGGCCAAATCAGCTTAGGTTCGACGATCCGCATCAAAGAGTTTCTGCAAACCGATGCGCCGATCAACCCCGGCAACAGCGGCGGGCCACTTGTGGACATGAACGGCCTGGTCGTCGGCATCAACACGGCAATTGCGACGAACAACGGCAGCAACAGCGGTATTTCGTTCAGCATCCCGGCGAATCTGGTGAAGCGAGTCAGTCGGGAGTTGCTTGAGAAAGGTGTCGTGAGTCGGGGCTACCTCGGCCTACAACTCGCGCCAACGTTGGAACCAGCCGCCGCCCTCCGGCTAGGACTGAACCGCGTGTGGGGTGCGATGGTCGAAGGTGTTCACGCCGACGGTCCAGCCGGGTCAGGTGGTATTCAAACCGGCGATGTGATTCTGAAACTCAACACCATCGACATCCGCGACGAGAATCACCTGATTAACATGATCTCGGCACTGCCGGTGAATCAACGAATCCAAATGACCGTGTGGCGTAGCAAGCAAACCCGCACGTTGGACATTACAATCGGGGACTGGTCAACGGTTGTCGGCAAGCGGTGAGTATGGGTTGCAGCAACCCCACCCCCTAACCCCCTCCCCGAAACGGAAAGGGGGAACCAGCGGTCTTCTCTCCCCCCGCGTGCGGGAGGATTAAGGGGGGTTGATGGCTCCCTCCCGTAACGGGAATGTGTCCGCTTCGTGTGGCTGGTTCGACCCCACCCCGGCCCTCCCCGCAAACGGGGAGGGAGGAAGATCTGTCATGCTCCCCTCTCCGTTTCGGAAAGAGGTTGGGGGTGAGGCGGATTGGAATACTCAACTCCCCCTGTGTATCTTGCAACACTCAGGATCGCAAACATCTCCTCCAGGCTCTGCGTGCGCTTGATCGCGTCAAATTGCGTGAACCGACCGAACTTCGCCGCGATGTTCAGCCATTGTTTCAGGCGGCGAATCGTTTGTTCCGCTGACGCGATGTGCAACTTCTGCGTCCAATCGACAAGCGATTGCATTTGAGCGGGCCAGTCAATTTCCTGCTTCAATTCCTGACCGAGTTCATCATCAGCGATCCCGAGTTCGACCGCCACTTGCTTGGCTAATCGCGGGTCGGCCAACGCACCACGACCCAGCATGAAGTGTTGGCAACCCGTCTCTTCCCGACAGCGTCGAAAGCCTTCGAGGTTCCAAATGTCACCGTTCGCAACAACCGGGATACGGAGCCGCTCTCGGACTTTGCCGATGTTCGCCCAATAGATCGGCGGCGCGTACCCGGCAGCACGGGTACGCCCGTGGATCGTGATCCAGGACGCACCCCCTTCCGCAGCCATCTCGGCGTTTTCAAAAATCGCGTCGATGGTGTCCCACCCCAATCGCAGCTTCGCCGAAACCGGGACATGCTTCGGAAGTGCCGAGCGAACAGCCGAAACGATCTCGCGGATTCGTTTCGGGTACTTCAGCAACGTCGCGCCGCCATCATGCCGGTTCACCGTCGGTGCGGGGCAACCAAAGTTGATGTCAATCGCCGTCGCCCCCGCTTCACAGGCCACTGCTGCCGATGCCGCCATCCGCCCTGAATCACCGCCGAGAAGTTGAACCTGAACAGGCAATCCCGTGGCAGTCCGTGCCGATGTCCGCAGTTCAGGAATATGCCGATAGAACGCGCTTTTGTAAGGAATCGACTGATTGATCCGGAAGAACTCCGAGACCGCAAACGTAAACGCACCCGCTTCCCCCTGCACCGCCCGCATCGGGGCATCGGTCACACCCTCCATCGGTGCAAGAATCAAAGCGGGTACGGTCGAAAGTAACATGAACAGCAGTCACAAATAGGGTGAATCGAACGGCAAAAATATATTACGGGTTCTTCAGCATCCCTTGGGTTCCCAGGAACTCGTAAAACCGCATCGGCCAAGCGTCCACGGGCCGGTCGGTTTTGCTCGGGCGCAGTCCAAACCCGTGGCCGATTTTTGCGTAGACGTGCAACTCCGTAGACACTCCGGCTTGCTTCAAATCTTGATAGTGTTGAACCAACCACTTGGCAGCACCGTCGTCGTCACCGACCAGAATCCACGTCGGCGGGACACCACTTTCTTTGGTGATCGTCTGCCGGACAATTCCTTGCGGACCGGAGTAGACCAGCGCTTGAAAACTCGGAATCGCACTCTCGTGGTCAATCGGATCAGCCGCGTTTTCGGTCCCCTTTTCGGCTTTGCGGCAAATCAGTGCCACTACCTCACCCCCAGCCGAGAAGCCCATCATCCCCACACGATTTGGATTGATGTTCCATTCCTTGGCACGGCTCCGCACCAATCGCAACGCCCGTTGGCCGTCCTGCACCGCGTGAACATCAATCTTATACGGCGAGTCCTTTTCCCGTGCCAAGCGGTACCGCACGACCACTGATGCCACGCCTTTTTCGCGTAACCACTCAGCTAAGTTTTCGCCTTCGTGCTTGGGCCACAATTCGCGGTGCCCGCCACCGGGAACAATGACCACGGCCGCACCCGTCGCTTTTTCCTTCGCTGGGAGGAACACCGTCACGTAAGGGTTGTGGACGTTCGTGAGCCGGTATTCACCCTCTTTGTTTTGCCGGTCGCGGACTTCCTTTTCGTCCTTCCGATTCTCAAAACCCGGTGCCCCCTTCTCCCATAACGGCACAAACGGCATTATCATGCTCAACCCTTCAAGCTCAACCAATTTCGGAGCTTCTTTCGTTGCGGTTTCGACCAAGTTCATGACGAGGGCCTGTTCCATTTCGCCCGGTTTGAACCCGAACGGTCCGCGACCACTCTTGTAAGCGACCTTGCCTTTCGTGTCGATCACATACAACCGCGCCGGCATTCCGCTGTACGCATTCCCGACTGAATCATTGATGTCATCGACCGTCGACGTGACACCCGGTTGAATGAGCTTGCGGAATTGCTCACAGACTTGAACCCGTTCGTCGTAAGTCGTCGGTTGTTTCGCGGACACCCCTGCCCTCGTGTTGGCCTCCATCTTCCAGCCGTCAGTGGGGTGCGCTTCCCGAACGTAGACCATTACGAATGTGACTTTGTCCTGGAACCGGCGGAAGACAGCTTCGACATCCGGGTACAGGCTGCGAAACGGCCCACAGGTAAAGTTCCCGAGAACCAAGACCACCGGCTTCGGCCCCACAAGCTTAGAGAGCTGCACGGACTCTTTGCCGTCTACTGTTTTGAGTACAAAATCGGGGGCAACGTCGCCGAGCTTCGGGCCTTCATCCATCGAACCCACTTCGTTGTTGAATAGCCCTTTCACCAACATGGGGATTGTCGGCGCATCGCCGGGATTGAAGCCCATCGGCCCACGTGGGATCATCGCACGCCGGAAATCATCGGCGGTGAAGTGATCGCGGCCCTTGGCCAGATTGGTGAACAATTTGTTGAGTTCGTCTTGCGTCAATCGACCGTCACCACTCGCATCCAGGCGCCGGAAGAGGCGGTTCAACATTCCGGCTTGCATCACATACGGGCTGCGATCGGACCAATCGAGATCGCTCGGTGTGATGTTGCCATCACCATCACGATCGAGGCGATCGAACAATTCGGCGCTGCCGGCGAACTTGTCTTTCGGAATTGTCGCGGCTTTCGCATCCACGCCACACCGTGTCGCAAGCCACTCGAAGCTGTAGCGGTTATTCGCCGGACCGAACCAGCCGTCGTTGCCGTTCAACTGCGACCCACTCAGAATCGCCAGCAGCATTTTCGTGGCTTCGGAACGCGGCTCGGGGTACGTTTTTTCAATCAACAACGCAACCCGCTTCGCTTCCGTTTCGTCCGCAAGTTGGTCGAAACTGACCCCCTCTGGCAACTTGAGTTTTGCCGGGGGTTTCGCCCGAGACTCTTGCGCGGACGCAGTCACTCCGAGCAGTGTTGTCAACAAAGTGATCGCAACGAATCGCATCATTTTCAGTCTCCAAAGTCGGGAACAGCGGCCTATCTGAGATGAATAGTGAGTGTCACAAAAGCCGGAAATGCCGGAAACGCTACTGTTCAGGTTATGACAAGCTCCCAGGCAAGACGAACGAAGCACGCGAGGCGAGAAATAACTCGCCAGTTTTCGGGAAATTCTATGAACACCCCAGCTTGAACCTATACAATACTCGCAACTTAACACTTTTAGGAGTTACGCAGTGGTGTTGTGAGTCGGGTTCTCGAAGTCCCGCAGGGTGGCTATAGTCGCGGGCATGAGCCAGCCCAAAGTCTCCGCGCTTGA
>JAYVXO010000070.1:0-48907 GCA_043785105.1 Fimbriiglobus sp. | reverse complement strand
CGAAGATCTCGGCGGGAATCTGCATGAATCGGTAGTAAATTGGCAGCGCTGTTAAGAGGTGGTCTACACCCTCGGGGCCGAGGAGTGTGGCGATCCGGTTTCGGTCACGCAGGATGACGGGAATGTCAACAACCTGATACGGGTTCTCCAGGCGTTCCCCGTAGCATTGGGCAAAAATGGCTGCGATTTGTGTCCACGTCACGCTACTCACTTCCCCAGCGGAGACGTGATACCGGCGATGTCGCAGTGTTGGCTTGAAGAGTATCATGAGCAAAGCGTCCGCGACCCAATCCACCGGAACCACGTCGTCTCGGGAGTCCAACGGACACGTCAACCGCCGGAGTAAATCACAGGCCCGGTAGAACCAAAAAATGCTCGCGGACGGCAAACAGCCAAGTCGGGTGTGCCCCACCACGACGGACGGTCGAGCCACGATCAGCGGCAATTCCGGGGCAGTGCTTTCCAGCAACATCTCACACTCGGCTTTGGACGACGTGTATTCGGTGAAATGCGTCGCACTGGGCCGGGGGTACATCTCCTCCGTGATATGTCGGTGTGAATTGGCCCCGCAAATGTACGCCGTGCCAACGATAAAAATCGCTGAAGATGTGGCACCCGTCGCATTCTGTGGGCCAGTGCCAAGGCACCGAGAATGTTCGTCTGTCGGACGCGGCGAACCGAACGGAAGTTGGTGTTGGACGCGAGGTGCAAGACATGACTCACATCGTCCAAACGGTGATCGTTGCGGGTTTCCGGATTGGTCAGGTCGCCCACGATCACGTCACAGAACGGGAGTAAATTAGCAGCCCGTTCCGACCCGACGAACCGCGATATGGATTGCAAGACTCGGTCCGCCGCAGAATCCGACCCACGATCCCGAGCAAGCACCAAAACTCGGCACTCGGGCTGAAGTTCCAGTAATCGCGCCAGGGTCGCCCCGCCAATAAACCCCGTCACACCAGTCAGCAAGACGGTTTGTAGAGCCATTCGATTTGTCCCCCGTGCTGCTCACTTTCCCTGCTTCGGTGAAGCTCATTCACGCATTCTCTGCGATCAGGTTCGGAAGTCCAGTTTGTGCTTCTTCCACTTCCTCCGCAATTCACTTGCTGACGTTGCCTTTCTCGGCGAAAATCGCACGTAGAGTTATCGTTGCACTATTCCCGTCGTCGGTGAACTCGTAGTTTCTACCACACCTCGTTCTCAACAGATTCGGAGAGACTCCCGTGAGCGAAGAACCTCGGAAAGCCAAACCTGCCACGGCGAAGCCAGCCGCTCCGCCACCGCCTATTGCACCGCCACCACCCGCCATCAAGCCAGGGAACGAAGAGGACGATCTCAATCCCTACGGTGTCTACCAGGAAACGGACGAAGAAAAACGGCTGGCGGAACTCAACCGACCGCGGTTCGGGGATGTTGCGGACAAGTTCAAGAAGAGCGCGCGTGGCCCGGCGCAAGCGATTCTGGTGCTGCCGGTGAACTTGCTCATCGCCGAAGCCGCGATCACGGGCATCGCTGCGGTGATGATGGTCATCGCGGGTTTGTGGCCACTCGTCTTCACGGACGCGCCGCCGAGCGATGAAGAATATCTCGAACAGTTTGCGTTCTGGATTGCGCCGGGTATTGTGCTTCTCGTGTGGGCCTGCTTGATCGCCCACGGCGCCAGCAAAATGCAATCGTTGGAATCGTATGCCTGGGCACTGGCCGGCTGCGTTCTCGGCATCTTCCCACTACTCGCTGGCATCTTCGGGCTGATCTCGCTACGCGACCCCCGTGTCCGGGCAGGCTTTGAAGAAGTGGAAGGCGCGCTGGACGAAGATGAAGACGAGGGCGAGCCGGGCAAGAAAAAAGAGGATGAGGACGAGGAGGAAGACGAGGAAGAAGAAGAGCGCCCGAAGAAGCGCGGGAAACGGTGATGGTGCTGGTTGATACTGAACACGCCCCCAAAGCCCACGCACGATCGTGCGTGGGCTTTCTTGGTTTTTGCTGGGCTTTCTTGGTTTTTACTTCGACGCATTCAGATCGACGGTGGCGGTCATGCCGGGTTTCACTTCCACTGTGCCATTTCGGGTGCCGGCAATCACGCGATACTTGCCGGCAGCGATCTTCGCCAATTTCGCTAGCCCCTTTGCGGGCATCGCTTCGTAGCGGAGCGAAAAGCTGAGCGTGACATCCGGAATCGTGGCGGGCTTTGCGCTATCGCCCAAGGGAATTAGTTGCACGAGGTCCGTGACTTCGGCTGGGAGTTTGACTTCGACACTGCCGAGTTGGGCGGGATCGAGTGTCAACGGGTTGTCATGCTGGCCGGTGGCCGTGACATCGACCCACGTCCACACGGACGGGCCGTTGACGAGCTTGGCGTAAATGAGATAGCGACCCGGTGCCAGTCGCACGTGTTCGTACCGGAATTCGCCGGTGGAAGTGACGATGACCGATGTTGAACGCGGCAAGTTGGATTCGGATCGAACGAGGCGGGCACCGGCGGTACCGATCTCCAGGCTGACGCTATCCACCGCACTCTGATCGGTCGGCAGTCCCACGTAGCCCGCTTCCAGTTGCCCTTGCGCTGGCCCGACGATCGTGATTTTTCCGCGCACAAACGGTGCTTCATCACTCGCCGGGAGTTCGTCAGGTCCGCGTTGCACGTCGGCTTGGAATGTTCCGGCGATGTAACTTTTGGCGTCATCCGGAAGGCAAAGATAAATCCGCCCCGGAAGTTTGCCCTTGTCGCGCTTGCCGACCTCCAGCGTGAGCGCATAGCCGTTGGCGTACCCCTGACGCTTCACGGTTTGGTCGGGGGCGATGCGATCAATTTGCAGTTGCGGGAGTGTCGGCCCCGCTTCTTGATCGGGCTTCACGCTCAATTTGAACCCATCTAACGCCGTTTTGGCCGGCAACGGAACCTCGAACACGATGCTAACGTCCGGCTTGTTGGGCGTGACCATGCGGAAACTCAACTCCGCACCATGCACGGTGACAATCGGCGTGAACGGGCCACCGCTCAACTTGCCAGTCACCGGCAATTCGGGGATTTTGTGCTTCGCCGGGTCGAGTTCGTATGGGTCAACCGGCGCTGGCGGCTGAGTGGGCGGAAGCGGCGCGGGTGTCGTGACCGCGACTTGCGTGGGCGGCGTTTGCTGTTCAACACTCGGGGCAGGAGATGGGGCAACTGTGGGAGGCGTGGCGTTCGATCCACACCCGATAACTAGACCGAGTAATCCGCAAACCAAAGCCAATTGCGCACGCATGACGCTCTCCTTCCCAGCAGACCGTGAATACCTGTCAGGGACAGAAATAGCAGATTTTCGGACGGTCGTGAACCGCAGTCCGAACCGGAACGGGGTTGCGGTGACACCGAGTGGATCGCTATAGAACCGTGAAATCGTGGGCTGTTCAGTGAGGGCTGTTATGCGTGGATCGCTGCTGGTTTTCGCGCTGCTTGGGCTTGCCGGGTGTGTCACCCCGCCCGATCAAATGTGGGTCGAACAACGCAAGGGCATCCAGGCGATACCCAACCCGGACACGAGGCTAAATGCGCTGGCCAACGTCGCCGAGTCCGCTGCTTATGCGGGAGATGCGTCGGCGGTGAAAATGCTGTTGAAAGACCTCGAAAACGACCCGCGCCACGACCAAGTTGCGGACCGCTGTGCGACCCAAATTGCCAACAAAACTCCCGCCGACGGTGTCCGAATCGCCAAGCTGATTAAAGACCCCGTCAAACAGAAAGAGGCACTCACCCGACAAATGGCTGGTCCTTGACCGCTCGTTAGTTTGTGTCGGGTCTCGAAGCTCGACTACGACCTACAAATCCCGCAAATGTCAGGCTGCTCGATAAATTTGCCAGACCCCAAGATCACGATGTGTTCGGGTCAATCCATTCCCGATCAATGAATTGAGGGGTGAGTCGATCGAAGTCGCGGTCGGTGGTGAGTAGCGACGCTCGATTCGTGGCGGCCGTGGCGGCAATCCACACGTCATTCTTCCCGAGCGGTTGACCACTCGAACAGAGGTGGGCATCAATCACTGAATACGCCCGCAGAACATCCGGGTCGTCGATCGTCACTTTTCGGAAATAGCCCAGGCAGAATTCCATCTGATCGAGTTTCGATTTTTGCCAGCGGAATTGAATGGCGAGCGATCGGAGTTCTCCGACCGACACGACGGAAACTAGCGGGCGGGGATCAGTCAAAAGCGGCTGATACGCCGATCGAACCCGCGCCCACACCTCGCTCCCACGAACAAGATGAACCAGCAGATTCGTATCAAGGATGTAGAGCTTCGACATTATGATAGCCGATCGAGAGCAGCCCGAACGACTTCGTCGGATTCGTCACCGGGCCAGGTTCCTTCGACCGTCTCGACGAGGGATTTGCCAGGCGGGAGCGAATGAACCGGCTGTCCTAATAAGCGATTTCGAGCCGCTTCGACATCTGCACTTGTGCGGTCGGTAAGCCACGTAATTCCGTCGGCCAACGGGTCGATGGCTTCACGCTCCGCGATGTGTCGCAAGAGTAACTCCAGCGTGATCCCGTTGTGCGAAGCCTGGGCGCGAAGGCGGCGTTCGGTCTCTTCTGGCAACTGGATGGATACTGTACTCATTCACACTCCTGGCTAAATTCTCCTGACTGGATTGTATTATGTCCACAGAAGGGCTGTCGAAACAATTGTCCAATGCGGGAGTTCTCTAAGAGTAAAGACCCCGTGAAGCAGAAAGAGATACTCACCCGGCTGGAATCGAAGAAAGAATAACCGGAGATCAACTACGCCACTCGCAGTTTTGCGACCGTTGATTCATTCAGCGTCAACCCTAGCCCGATGCCGTCGGACGGGCTGAGCTTGCCGCTCTCGGTCTTCGGGCTGGTCGTGAACAGATCTTTGAACCAACCGACCGAATCCGCCAGTGACACGCCCGCCAAACCACACCCCAGATGCGCGCCAATCTCGGGCAGTCGCACCGGGGACACCGCCACGTGATACGCTTCGGCGACGGCGGCAATCTTCAACACCGGGGTAATGCCGCCAAGCCGACAGACATCCGGACGAACCACCCGTGCTAACCCTTCCCGGATGACGCGGTAGAAATCATCGCGGCGATCGAAGGTCGTTCCGATTGCCAGCGGCATTTCCAGGCGAGAAGCGAGGCGGGAATAGCCTGCCCAATCGGTCGCGGCGATCGGGTCTTCAAACCAATCGACGCCCTGGTCTTCAAAGAAGTGCGCCAGCGCCAACGCCGTGTTCAAGTCGTACCGCCCGCCCGCGGAGACACCGACCCAAGCTTCATCACCCAACGCATCGTGAACTTCGCGGACCCGGTCGGCGTCCGCTTGCACGTCGGCGGCACCGATTTCGACCCGCACGCCCATCGCCCCCTGTTTCAAGGCGGTTTTCGCCAACTTGGCCACGTCGGTGGGATCCCAACCCGTGCCAACAATCTCGGACAAGAAGTACGACGACTCCGACCGCACGCCGCCCAAGAAGTGCCCCAATGACACGTTCGCGGACTTGGCTTTCAAGTCCCAAAGTGCCACGTCGATCGCGGCATACGCCCGGCTGGGCAACCCGGCAAACCCGACGTTGCGAAAGTGCGCCTCCGCCTTCGCAAACAGCCGATCTGTGTCGTGGCACCATTCGCCCATCACCAATGGCGACAATTCTGTTTCCAACAATTGCCGCACCAGTTCGGCCCCGGTGCCGAACAAATACGTCAAGCCGATCCCAGTCAAACCCGCGTCCGTTTCCAGACGCACCAATACCACTTCAACGGCACCCGGCCCAGCCGGGCGGTGCGCTTCCACAAGCGAAACCTTGCCCCGCTTGGGCAACGGCACGCGGAGGTGTTCGGTTACGACACGGGTGATCTTCATAGTGCCTTCCAGAGGGTCCGGGTTGACATTGTATTGGCGAGGAAAAGGAAAGCCCATGAACGATCGTTCATGGGCTTTTTGGAGGGTGCGTCGGCATTTTGGAAATCGGACTTGAATCGGAGTTCCGGAACGCTGTACACTCATGTTCGCGCTACGTTGCACTCGCGGTAGCGACCCTTGATCGCCTGGCATGATGTCAGGTTGGTTCACAGTCCACGGAGGGAGTCTCATGGCCACCTGCATCACCGCGCCCCGACCGCTCATCGGCATCAATTGCGATTACTACACCCCTAAAACCGGGACGCCGTTTGCACGGGTCAACGCGGGCTACTTCGATGCCATCTTGAACGCGGGTGGCTTGCCGATCCTGATACCACCGATGACCAAAGATAACTACGCCGATCTCGAAACGTTGCTGAACCTGGTCTCCGGCGTCATCATGGTCGGCGGCATGGACCTCGACCCCCGTAAGATGGGCCAACCGCTGACGAACGCCGTCCAACCGATGGCCCTCCGCCGCGAAGATAGCGACCGCTTCTTGCTGAGCAAGATCGTCGAACGCCGGATGCCGTTGATTGCAATTGGCGTCGGGATGCAGTTGTTGAACGTGTACTTCGGCGGCACGTTGTACGCCCACTTGCCGTTGGATTTTGCCAAATCAATGCCGCACTTCGACCAAGCTGGTGGCCCGCACCGGCACATGGTGAACGTCGAGAACAACAGCACGCTTGAAGAAATCTTCGGGGCGAACGAACTGCGGGTGAACAGCATGCACCACCAGGCCGTCAACCAAGTCGGCAAGCGGTTGCGCGTCAGTGCGAAGGCCCCGGACGGCGTGATCGAAGCGATTGAAACGACCGACGAAAGCTGGTTCTGCGTCGGCACCCAATGGCACCCCGAATGCGACACCGCCTCCGCCCTCGACCGCCAATTGTTCGACAACCTCGTGCAATCGGCTTTGAAGTATTCAGACGCCTTGGTCGAAGCGTAATCCGGTTTGACTGAGGAACCACAATTCGAGCCACGCCGAGACCGGCTTGGCTCGAATTGTCTGTGGAGAGGCATTCAGTAATCGAGACAAGCGCCAGTGCGATGCACTTGAAGGAACACCATGTCGGAATTGTCGCACTTTGATGATCGGGGCGCAGCACGGATGGTGGACGTGGGTGGAAAGGCGGAAACCCAGCGGGTGGCAGTCGCGTCCGCGATTGTTCGCATGAACCCAGCGACACTCGCTTTGATTCGCAACAAGGAGCTTGCGAAGGGGGATGTCCTGGAAGTGGCCCGGTTAGCGGGGATCATGGGGGCGAAGAAGACGGCAGACCTGATTCCACTGTGCCACCCTCTGGCGATCACCTCAGTGACGATCGACTTCACGTTTCCGAATGATTCGGAATTGCGGATTGTAGCGACCACGAAAGTATTCGGCCGCACGGGTGTTGAAATGGAGGCCCTGACTGCGGTTAGTGTGGCAGCCCTGACGGTGTACGACATGTGCAAGGCGGTCGATCGAGCGATGTCGATCGAGCAAATTCGCCTGGAAGAAAAGTCGGGTGGCAAGTCCAGCGACTTTCACCGCGACGCACACGAAGGACCGGCAACGGGTTCTTAAAACGGATCGAACCGATCCGGACCGAGGTCAACATGGCCCTGCTACCGACCGCAATTGAGTCCTCCGTGAACGGCGTGCATAAACCAATTCATCTGCCGTTCGCCCCCGTGCTAGCGGACATGGAATTGGCCGAACGCATCTTTACCAGCACGCTCGCCCAGTACAAAACACCCATCGGTTCGCTCGTCCAACACCTCCGGCACTATCGCGGCAAACGGCTTCGCCCGGCACTGGTCATGCTCACGGCCAAAGCGTGTGGCACGGTCACTCCGGCCCACCACACACTCGCCGCCGTCGTCGAAATGATCCACACCGCGACGTTAGTTCACGACGACGTTCTGGACGAAGCCGACACCCGCCGTCACGTTCGCACCGTCAACGCCGAGTGGGGCAACAAGGCGAGTATCCTGTTCGGGGACATGCTGTTCACACACGCCTTTCACCTGAGCAGCACCGTTGACGTGCAAGCCTGTCACCTCATCGGCGATGCAACCAACCGGGTGTGTGCGGGGGAACTGAAGCAGATTTGTGAACGCGGCAACTTGTTCCTGACCGAAGCCGATTACTTCCTGATCCTCGACGGCAAAACGGCCGCCCTCACCGAAGTCAGCACCCGTCTTGGGGCGCTGTACGCCGGGGCATCGGACGAAGTTGCAGAGAACCTCGCCGCCTACGGGCGCAACCTCGGCATGGCCTTCCAAGTCGGCGATGATCTGTTGGACATTACCGGGGACGAGCAAAAAGCCGGCAAGACACTCGGCACCGATCTCGAACAGCTAAAACTGACGCTGCCGCTGATTCACGCCTTGAACAAACTGCCTGCCGTTGAAGCCGACGAGTTGCGAGAACTGCTTCGATCGGACTCCCCGAACAAGCGGCAAGAAGTCGCCACGCTACTGACCGAAACCGGCGCCATAACCTACGCCCACCGTCGCGCCAACGAATTTGCCCGCACCGCCAAAACCGCCCTGGAATGTGTGCCGAAGTCCGAGTGCCGCAGCATCCTGGAGCAACTCACCGAATGGTCCACCCGCCGGGAGAAGTAAGTCGATTACTTTTTGCGAAGCCGCGAGTCGATCCGCAACCCAAGTGGTTCTCCGAACGTGATGAGTTTTTTGAACCCCGGATATTTCGGGTTCAGGATGTAGTTCAGTCCGCCATGAACCACGACACGCGGTTCATACAACACCGCACTCGGAACACACAGCACAGCGGACGTTTTCATTTTGGCCCATAACGTCCCAAATTCTTTGGCCTCAATAGGCCCTTTTTCACTCGACCAATTTTCAGGTAAGTCGTGCGGATTAGGATGAAAAACCAAACTGTCATCGAACGTAATCGGGATGACAAAACGATCTTCGACAGACTCGCTATCTAGAATCTGAACTAGCAACTCAAGTACGGCCAGTGCTTTGGAATCGGCGGAGTACACGACAGGCGTGCCTTTCCTGTTCCAGCGTCCGCCGCCTTTCTTCGCTCCGTTCCCAGAACTGCTTTCTTTGAGATACTCCTCTTTCTCCACACGCCAGGCCGTAATGATCACGTATAGACTCCGTATTCTAGCCGACAGACGATATCGAGGACTTCCTGCGCGCCAACTTCAGTTGCGATCATTTCTTGGGGCGTCTTAGCTCCCAAGGCCCGACTGGGGGATTCAAACCATTTCCGTGCTGAATTGGTATTGCCATCGAATAGCTTGACGATCTCGCGGAAAACGGTGATGACGCGATACACCCGCTCCGATTCATCGGGCGAAAGCTTACCGTCCACTTTGCGTCGGGCCAATGTTCGGGCTGGAATCCGGATCAACGACAGCACGACATCCATCGTCAGCCCGGTATGTTGTTGCAATTTGTCCAGCGTTCCAAAGGGAAAGCCTGCCAAGATCTTGGACTGCATCGCAAACGCATCGGTGGGTTCTTTCCATAAGTCCCATTTCGTTTCCTTGTGATCCGGTTTGGGATCAGTGTGTTTCAGCGGTTTGCGTGGAACCTTCGTTTTGTTCACGGGAATCTCCTGTTACAGTTTGCCATCTGGCAGTATCATACCCGCCACGTGGCCGAGTTGTCAACTCAACCTCTGGCTTGCCCTTCGTCGGTTCGCAGGTGATAATCCCCCTTCGCACCCTGCCGGTTTTCTTCCTGTTGTGAAGCCCATCATGCGTACCGTTTTGCTCGTCGGCGTTTTGTTGTCTGCGGCGTTGGCATTCGCGCAACCGAAACCGGCGGACCAGTCTGAGTACGTGAAGAAGGGAACCCGGACGGAGACGATCCGGGCGACGCTGGCGGCGAACGGGCTGCCGAACTTGGGCGGCAAGTGGTACGTGGCGGGGCCGTTTGAATTCCCGGACGGGACCGGGTTCGATGCGGTGTTGCCGCCGGAAACGGGCGTCGATTTGAAGGCGAACTACAAGGGCGTCGATGGGGAAACGATCGTGTGGAAATCGCCGGTGAAGTTCGAGTTCGGCAAGGTGCTGAACCTGTACACGGTGTTGGATCAGAAGTATCGCCAAAATGTGACCGCGTTCTTGTACCACGAGTTTGAATCCGCCACGGCATTCACGTTACCCCTTTCGCTTGGCAGTGACGACACGTTGACAGTGTATTTCAACGGCACACGGGTCTTGCACGAGAACCACGTTCGCCCGGCGGCGGCGGATCAAGATCGTGTCGATTTGAAGGTGATAGCCGGGAAAAACACGCTGCTCATTAAGGTTGGGCAGTACGTCGGCGGGTGGGAAGTGTACGTCGCGCCCGAGACGCCAAGTGTGTTACCGGAAACAATTCGCCGTCGGATTGACCGGGACTTTCCACCCCCAGCGGAAGTCCAATCCGCCCAAGTCACGGCGGGGAACGAAGCGAAGTATTACCAGGTCGCCACGCTGAACCCGCCGCCCGAGTGCGTGTTGGAAGTCGGCGGGTTAGCGTTTCGGCCTGATGGCAAGTTGCTCGCGTGTACCCGGCGTGGGGATGTGTGGCTCATCACCAACCCTGAAGCCACGAACCCGGCAGATGTCAAGTACACCCGCTTCGCCACCGGGTTGCATGAAGCACTTGGCTTGCACGTCGTCGATAACAAAACTGTTTACGTCGTGCAGCGCCCGGAGTTGTCGAAGTTGACCGATCTCAACGGCGACGGCACGGCGGATGAGTTCACGACGGTGTGCGATAAGTGGGGCGTGTCCGGGGATTACCACGAGTATGCGTTCGGCCCGGCCGTCGATAAGCAGGGGAACTTCTTCATCACGCTCAACGTCGGCTTCGGCGGCGGGCACCAAGCGAAGGCGGCATGGCGGGGGTGGTGCGTCAAGGTGTCGCCGAACGGCGACATGGAACCGTGGGCGTATGGTTTGCGGTCGCCTAACGGCATCAACTTCAGTCCGGACGGCGAGTTGTTCTACGCGGACAATCAGGGCGAGTGGGTGGCGACGAACAAGTTGCACCACTTGAAGAAGGGCAAATTCTACGGCCACCAAGCGTCGCTGAAGTGGGTCAAGGATTCGCCGTTCGCTGGACTGGTGAAGGACACCGTCAGTAGCGGCATGTGGTACGACGGCACCAACCCCCGCAACCCGACCGGGCCGAAAGTCTTCCCCGCCGTCGATCCGCCCGCCATCTGGTTCCCGTATGGCCGCATGGGGCAATCGGTCAGCGAGCCGATTTGGGATACCACCGCTGGGAAGTTCGGGCCGTTCGCCGGGCAATGTTTCGTCGGCGATCAAACGCGGTCGATGGTGATGCGAGTGGCGATGGAGAAAGTGAACGGCGTGTATCAAGGGGCGTGCTTCCCGTTCCGCAGCGGGTTGCAATGCGGCGTCAATCGGCTGACGTTCGGGCCGGACGGCAGCCTGTACGTCGGGCAAACCAACCGGGGTTGGGGTTCGGTTGGCGGCAAACCCCACGGCCTGCAACGCATCGTGTTCAACGGCGAAGCGCCGCTTGAAATCCACACCATCACGTTGACGAAAGATGGCTTCCAACTGAACTTCACCAAGCCAATCGACGCCAAAACCGCCCGGAAGCTCGACAGTTTCGCCGTGAAGTCGTTTACATACGTTTACTTCAGCAACTACGGCTGCCCCGAAACCGACACCCGTGCGGAAGCGGTAAAGGGCGTGAAATTGAGCGCTGACGGCAAGAGTGTGACACTCACGGTGCCGGGCTTGCAAAAGGGGCGCGTGTATGACTTCCGTCTGAACGGAATTACGACTGCGGACGGGGAGCAGTTGCTGCACGCGGATGCCTACTACACGCTAAACGAACTAATCAAGTCGGAGTGATTCCCGTGAGCAAGCGGCACAAGTTGCATTTTGAATCGAAGTACCAACCGATGGCGCCGCGGCCCGTCTTCGCGTGGCGGTTGGCGCGGAACTTTGGGGTGGCGAGTGCGCTGATTGGCGTGTCGCTGTTTGCGGGGATGTTGGGGTATTGGCACTTCGAGGGCATGGAATGGATTGATGCGTTCGTCAACGCGGCGATGATCCTCTCGGGCATGGGGCCGGTCACCCCGATGCAAACGTGGAACGGCAAGCTGTTTGCCGGCTTGTACGCCCTGTACAGTGGATTGACCCTCGTGCTGGCCACCGGCATTATTGTCGCGCCGGTCGTCCATCGGTTGCTGCATCGGTTTCACATTCAGGACGAGAAGAATTAAAAGTGTTTGAAGCGCACCCAAACCCCACCGAAAGCCCATGAACGATCGTTCATGGGCTTTCTCCCCTTCACTCTCATTGATAATCGCACATGGATCACTCAGAGTTTGATCTGGCGTTCACGGACCGGCGGCACCCGTTTCATCTGTTGCACATGGAGATGGCACTGGAGGAAGCGGCGATGGCGGCGGACGAGGACGAGGTGCCGGTCGGGGCGGTGATTGTCAGCTTGGAGCGGGGGGTCGTGATTGCGCGGGCGCACAATCAGCGGGAGCAGCTCAAAGACCCGACGGCCCATGCGGAGATGATTGCGATCACCCAGGCGGCCCAGGCGTTGTCATCATGGCGGTTGGAAAAGTGTCTGCTGTACGTGACGCTGGAACCGTGCCCGATGTGTGCCGGGGCGATCGTCCAAGCGCGGGTGCCGGTGGTCGTGTATGGTGCCACGGACGTGAAGGCGGGGGCTTGCCATACGCTGTATCAAATCACCTCCGATCCCCGGTTGAACCATCGGTGTGAGGTCATCGGCGGCGTGATGGCCGAGAGTTGTGCGGGGGTGCTGTCTGCATTCTTTGCGGCCAAACGGGCGCTGGGCAAGAAGTAACCGCTCCTACGACCGCTGCCACCGGCCTCGTTGAACAAGACTTCCGCGTCCCCACAGCAGTTGTTGCTGTCATGTCTCAAATCAAGCTGGTACATTAAACAAATTGACGGAAATCGTTTTGGTGATGACGTTCGGAGTCCACCTATGCGGAACGGGCTTGCATTACTTGTGACTTACCTCGCGTTCACCCTCGCGTTCACGAGAGAGGCGTCGGCACAGCCGTCGATTTACTCCAGTGCCGCGCCGCCGGATAAAGCCGCGCTGGACCGCTTGAACCTGAAGAGTGAATGGACCGCGTTCATCCCACTCGACGGTCGGCAAGATGCGTTCGGGTCGGTGCAAATCGTCGATGAAGGGCAGATGTTCGTTCAGACCCGGTCCGGGTTGCTCGTGGCGATGGACGCGGTGACGGGGTCCAAGCAGTGGACGTTCCGCTACCCCGCAACCTACGTAAACCTGTACCCGGTGTGTGTGACCGACGAGTTCGTCTTCGCGGTCAACATCGCGCGGCTTTACTGCTTCAATCGGTACACGGGCGTGTTGGAGTTCAACTACGAACTCCCCGGTTCCGTGAGTGCCGGGCCGATTGCGGACAAAGAAGTCGTCTACGTGACGTTGAACGGAACCCGGCTTGTTGCGTATCGTTACCCGGCCGCATTGAAAGCGACGAACCTGAAAGCCAGGTTCGGTGATACGAAGAGACCGGAGAACGTCGCGGAAGCAGTGGCCGCCCGGTTTGCACCGCTGGCCAGCTTCCAAGGGCTGAAGGATGACGAATTCACCCGCACAAACGTGCCCCAAAGTACGAGCGGCGACACCGGCGTTTATCAGGGTCAACACACCCCCTCCGTCTCCGTGTTGCCGACCATTACTCCGCCGTACACATTGAGCAATCGTGGGTTGAGTTCGACGCCGTCGATCATTGTGGTGCCGTCGTTACGCCAACCGTATCGGTTGAAACCCGACTTCATGCAGTTCAATCAACGGACGCCCTCCGTGCAGTCCCTGCCGCCCTCCGTCGCGCAAGCTTATGTGCTTGCCAACTTGCGGCCCCGTGGCATTCAACCCACCGAACTTTGGATTCACACCTCGACTCGGCGGTACATGAATCAACCCGTGTTGTCGGACAACGACGGGGTTAGCACAGTCATCGCCAAAGCCTCCGTCAGCCGGGTCTGGATGACCACGGACAGTTCGACGATCGAAGCCGTGGATAAGCGCGACGGCTCGTACATGATTAACTCCAAGGTCCAGGACACGGTCACCGCACCAATGGCAGGTCCGGTGCAAGTGGCGCCGGATAAGTTGCTCGGCTTTGTCGGGTTGATCGACGGCAACGTGATTGCCATTGATCTCCTCCGTGGCAGCCTCCAAGGGCACCGCACCGAGTGGCGGGCGAGCGTCGGCGGGTACATGAACCGCAAGCCGGTCGCCACGAAAGATGCCGTGTTTGCCGCCGGCGACCAATCCGGCGTGGCGAAGATCGACATGGAAACCGGGGAAATGGTCTGGAAAACCGAAAGCATCGCGGACCGCTTACTCGGCCTGAACGACGAGTTCGTGTACGTGCGGGATCGCCTCGGGAACCTGTTGATTTACGACCGCAAGAAAGCCACGGATGTCGAAAGCCGACGTTCCACACCGTTGGCTAAAATGAGCGTAGCCGGGTTCAACGTGCCGATCACCAACGATCAAACCGACCGTATTTTCCTCGCCGCAGACAGTGGCATCTTGGTGTGCCTCCGAGATGCTTCCAGCAAATACACCAAGCCAGTGCGGTTAGTGCCAGCCGTCGTGCCACCACCCAAGAAAGCAGAACCCAAAAAAGACGAGCCGATGGCCGAAGAGCCGAAAAAGGTTGAGCCGAAGAAAGACGAACCCAAAAAAGACGAGCCGAAGAAAACGGACCTCTAATCGGTTCGAGAGTTGACCAGCGGTAGAGGGAGTGAGCTTGCTTTCTCCCTCTACCGCTTTTTTGTTTAATTCGTCAGCACGATTCGGTAGCGGGCTTTGCCGGAGCGCAGGTGGGCGATGGCGTCGTTGACGTTCGCCATCGGGAAAAACTCGGTGACAGGTGCGATCTGGTGACGGGCACAGAAATCGAGCATGGTTGCTACGGTGGTCATACTGCCGGTCGGCGAACCGGAGAGCGACTTCTGCCCCAAGAGCATCGGGAAGGCGGCGACCGGGATCGGTTCGAGAATTGCCCCCACCAAGTGCAATCGGCCACGCGACGCAAGGGCTTGGATGTAAGCCGGCCAGTTCAGCGCCACGTTGACGGTCACCAAAATGAAGTCCAACGAGCCGGCCAGTTTGGCCATCGCGGCATCGTCGCGGGAGTTCACGACGTGGTGCGCGCCCAACTTTTTCGCCTCGTCCGTTTTGCCCGGCGACGAACTGAACGCCACGACTTCACAGCCCCACTTGTTGGCGAACTGCAGAGCCATGTGGCCCAGTCCGCCAATGCCGACGACGCCCACCCGGTGAGTTGGCCGAACATCGAACTGCACGAACGGGTTGAACACCGTCAACCCGCCGCAAAACAGCGGCCCGGCTTTGGCCGGATCGACACCGTCAGGAATTGGCGTGGTCCAGGCCGAATGCGCCCGCACCCGGTCCGCGAACCCGCCGTGCCGCCCGACAATTGTTCCCTCTGCGGTGGCGCATAAGTTTTGGTCGCCGCTCAAACACTGCTTGCAACTCATACAGCTTTGCGAATACCACCCCAGTCCGACGCGGTCCCCCTTCTTGACGTTCTTCACGCGGGCACCGGCTTCGACGATGGTGCCAACGACCTCGTGCCCCGGCACAAACGGATAACCGCTCATGCCCCATTCGTTGTCGAGCATCGACAAATCGCTGTGGCAAATCCCGCAATGCGACACGGCAATTTCAACATGTTCCTCGCCGAGCGGCCCCGGCTCGTAGGAAATCTTCGTCAACTCGCCTTTGGCTTGATGAGCAGCATAAGCTTGAATCGCGGACATCAATCGCTCCGAGGTTGTGAGTGGTGAAGTTTGTGCTTCCGGTTAGAATACCGTCCGTCATTCGGGAGCCTGACACGCACCCCGATCTTCGCACCCTCAGTTTAGGAGCGTCATGCGTTCGTTCTCCATACCCCTCGCGTTGGTCTTGATGTTGCCCGTCGGCCTGTTTGCCCAGGACCGAACCCATGATGTGACGCCGGAGGATTACGTCACGTTGGCGGGGATTACCGAAGTCGCCCTTTCACCCGATGGCAAGCACGTGGCCTATTGCGAAGGGCGGTGGGACAAGTCCGACGACAGCCGCAAGACTGATCTTTGGCTGGTCGCAGTCGATGGCAAAAGTAAGCCGATGCGATTGACCGGGGATCGGGCCAATGACCGCCACCCGAAGTGGTCCGCCGACGGCAAAACCCTTTACTTCCTTGGCAACAGGAAACGCGAAGCCGAGAAGAAACCACCGTTCGATGGCACCACCCAAGTCTGGAAGGTCAACGCCGACGGCAGCGATTTCAAAGCCATCACCAAGATCGACGGCGGCATCAGCGGGTACGACTACGCGGCAAAAGCGGATGCGATCTACTTCACGAAAACCAAGGACTACGCCGACGCGGACGACTTTGCCACACTGCGGGAGAAGTTCGGCAAGGTCGAGTACGGCCACGGCGTGCGCAAGATCAGCGAGTTGCACAAACTCGATCTGCAAACGTGGCGCACCGAACGGGTCATCGACGACAAACGGTACATCCGTGAATTCGCCGTCACCCCAGACGGCGCGCGCGTTGCGATGATCTCCGCGTTCGATGATAGCGTCGTGAAAAGCGAAGGCGAAAGCCGCGTCGATGTGTGGCAAGGCGGCAAGGTCACCACCCCGCCCACCGATGTTTATCGGGCCAAAGCCTCGTCGCCCCATGCGTGGTTGGAAAATTTATGCTGGAGTCCGGACGGGAAGAAGTTTGCGTTCACCGCCGTTCACGATGCCTACCCCGCAGAGATCATTATCGGCCAAGCCCGCACCGAAGGCTGGGATGTGACACGGTTGAACCGCGACAACAAATGGGAAGTTGCCGGGTACGGTCGCGGTCTGGGGGCACCGCTGAAGTGGACCAACGATGACCTTGTTGGCTTGAGCGAAAAGAATGGCACGATGGGGAACTTCGTCACGAACAGTTCGCTCGCAGTCGGCGCGCCGAAAATCGTACCGGGGAAAAACGTCCTCGGGTTCGACACCACGGTGAGCGGCGAACAGTCGGTGTTACTCCTGAGTTCGCTCACGTCGATGCCGACCTTAGTCACTGCGTCAACGACCGAATTATCCAACACGCTCGTCGATCCAAACCCGCACACCAAAACTTGGAAGCTGCCGGCCGTGCAGCACATCACTTGGAAGGCCCCCGATGGCGTCGAAGTGGGCGGCGTGTTGGAGTTGCCGTTCGGCTACAAGAAGGGCGATAAACTTCCGCTGGTCGTGGGCATTCACGGCGGGCCAACGACATCGACGAAAGCGGACCAGAACTTCGACCCGCACAACGGCCGGCTGTACTTTGCGGCGAAAGGCTACGCGGTGTTGTTTCCGAACTATCGTGGCAGCACCGGCTATGGGGATCAGTTCGTGACCGACCTGATTGGCCGTGAAAACGACGTAGAAGTGAAGGACATCCTGGCGGGGATTCAACACCTTGTCAAAGAAGGCATCGCGGACGAAAACCGTGTCGGGGTGATGGGGTGGAGCAATGGTGGCTACCTGACGAACTGCCTTATCACGTTGAAAGATTCGCCGATCAAGTTCAAGGCGGCCAGTAGCGGGGCGGGGATCGTGGACACGGTTTCGGAGTGGGGCTTCAACGACGAACCGGCCTACCCGAAGGTGTTCAAAAAAGGGCTGCCGTGGGAACAACCCGACCTCTACAAAAAATCCTCCCCCACCTACGGGCTGGGCAACGTGACCACGCCGACCATCATCCACGTCGGCGGCGCCGACGACCGTTGCCCGCCCGGCCACAGCCGCATGTTGTACCGCGCACTGAAGGAGTACAAAAACGTTCCCACCGAACTGATCGTCTACACCGGCGAACCCCACGGCCTGACGAAACTCTCCAACCGCAAAGCCAAAATGGAATGGGATCTCGCGTGGTTCGAGAAGTACATGAAGTGAACGGGATCGTCTCCGAAAATCCGACTCACTATTGACTGGACCCGCAGTACACGCCGAAGTACAATCCTGTTCCATCGGTGTGTAATGAATCGCTTCTGGGCTGGTAGGAATTTGATGCAATCTCACTGGCAA
Organism: Fimbriiglobus sp.; assembly: GCA_043785105.1. Classification (GTDB taxonomy): domain Bacteria; phylum Planctomycetota; class Planctomycetia; order Gemmatales; family Gemmataceae; genus Fimbriiglobus. The sequence continues at coordinate 30,908 of JAYVXO010000070.1, read as the reverse complement.
ACTCTCCCCCTCGTGATAGTGGAACCGCCGTAAACGATGGTCCACTTTCATCATGGAACTGATCGAGCGAGTGCAACCGATCTTATCCGAAACGGTGTTTCCCATGCACGTGCGGCTGCTTGGAATGGTTCAGGTGAGTTCTGGGCGTCGGTGGATCACGACCGAGCCAGTTGGTTTGCCTTATCACACCCAGGCAGTCCGCCGGCGGTGTGTTTCGAGTTTGAATTGCCCGAATCGATACTACTGGTCATAATGCAAATGGACCCGGTCGGGGCGATTCATCATTTACCAAATGACTATGAATTCTTGGCCGCCAGTCACACGCTCCTGAACGATCACATGACGAGCAAGAACATTGTGGCTGTCACCTGAGGACCAGTGCCGACCATGCTCATCCAACCGATCAACACGACGTGGAAGATCACATGCCACTCGCCAGAGGAAGCACGGGCGTTGCGGAATTGGCTAGCCGTCCGCATTGGGAATGACCGCGTTATGACGGACACAGTTCGGACGAAGCCCAACGGCGTTGAACAATTGCAAACCGTGCCACATCGCCTGGGCGATTATTTTGAAGACATCCGCACCACAGCGGAATCGCCTGACACTGACGATTCATTCCAATTGATCTTTCAACGGTTGCCAACACCGGGGCGATTCTGGAAGGATCTGATGGTCAATATTTTGCAGGAGATCAAAACGGCTCCACAGATGTCTTCCCTCGAAGTGGTTTCAACTGCGAATCTGTTGCCGATCTGAGCGGGTGAACGCACGATCAGACCACGGGATGCCACAGCGTTTCCAGCCACGTCAGCGCCTTCGCCAGCGACTCCATTGGGAGGCCGATGACGTTGCTGGTGCTGCCTTCGACGACGGTGATGTACGGGTCGTTGGGCATCTCGATGGAGTAGGCGCCGGAGCAACCTTCCCACTTGCGGGTCTTCAGGTACGCCTCGATTTCGGCTGGCGTGAACGGCTTCATGTGAACGCGGCTGACTTCTTGCCACGTGAATTGCCAATCACCGGGGCGGACCCACAGGCACACGCCGGTCCAGAGTTCGTGAACGGTGCCGGATAACGATGTGATGATGCGCCGCGCGTCCGCTTCGTCGTCCGGCTTGCCGACAACTTTGCCGTGCAACCACCCTACAGTATCTGCTGCGATAATAATGCCGTCGTCAATACTCGGCGCGATGGCCTCCGCCTTCAGCCACGCCAGTTCGCCGACGTAGTGCCGGCAATCGCCCAAGCGGGCTTCGGTGGGTTCGGGGATGTTCGACGGCATCACGTCAAAGGTGTAACCGTGCAGTTTCAACAACTCACGGCGACCAAGCGAACCGCTGGCCAAAATCAATCGCATCGCTGTTTCGCTCCGGTTTCGATGGCGTTTTGTAGTTGTGCCCACAGCTTATTGGGTGCTAGTTCGGCAAAGCAAATCAAGCCGTTGGGGCACTCGCGCAAATAACTGCCCCGGCACGCCACGCTGGTTTCGATGCCGCCCGTCATGCTACCGAACGGGCCGTGGAGTGTTACTTTCGTGCAGGTGTACGGTGCCACGCAAGGCCGCCCGAGCGCCGCTGCCAAGTGCAACGGCCCGGTGTCGTTCGCCAGCATCACGTCACTTTTTGCTAGGACAGCGGCGAGACGCGGCAAGGATGTTTGCCCAGTTAAATCCCGAAACGGGCCGCGGAGTTGCTTCGATAAGTCGAGTGACAACGCATTGTCATCCGGTGCCCCGACCAGGATCGCGGAGCCGCCGTAGGCGTGGAACATCTGGTTGGCCAACGCCGCAAAGTGGCCAATCGGCCACCGCTTCGTTAGCCATCGGGCACCAGCGGCAATGGCAACCCACGGGCGAGGGAGGTCGGCAAGTTCATGTTGCGCGGCTTCAAGTTCACAGTGCTGTAGCGGAACATGAAACTCCATTTTTCGCTGCCCGGCACCCAACCGTTCCACGATTCGCCAATAGCGTTCCACCGCATGAATCCGGTCCGCGTCCGGCACGTCCACACGGTGGGTATAGAAATGCCGACTGCCTTCCCGCGCGTTCGCAAAGCCGATTCGCACCGGTGCGCCCGTGGCCGCACACATCAACCCGGTTCGCAGCAAACCTTGTAAATCCAGCACGAGATCGAATCGCCGCCGTCGCAGTTCGTTGATGAACTCGACCGAGTACGATGTGGCGCGCAATATGTTTTTCTTGTACGCAGCGCGATCGAAAATCATCGTGTCGTTCAGGTGCGGATGCCCAACCAGAAGCGGTTGAAATACGCGATTCACCACCCAAGTGATGTGCGCCGACGGCCACTCCGCCCGCAGTGCGGACAACACCGGCAAGGCGTGGACAATGTCCCCAAGGGCACTCGGCTTCACGATCGCAACACGACGGGGGACACGCATGGCGACTGTCATTTCGGCGTTTTGATTCGTGGCAACAAGCCGATCACGACAAGTAGCACTCCCGACGCCACAATGTACGGCAGCACGCGCGAGGGGTTCTGGTAGAAGATAATGCTACCGAGGAACGGGCCGAAGATGCGGCCTAGCGATGCGAACGCTTGGTTGACGCCGAGGACTTCGCCTTGGCGCGTCGGGTCCGCCCGTTTGGACACGAGCGCGGAGACGGACGGGTTCACAAACGCAAACCCCGCCACCGCGATTGCGACCGTCAAGTAGAACAGCGGTTCCATGCCGCTCACGGTTCGCCAGTAGTAGGATGTCGCCGCAACAGTTGCGAGTCCCCCGAGGCCGACGAGCATCATCCCGATGCCAAATTTCATCAACGCAACTTCGGACAGCTTGCCCGCCAGCGGGCGATAAATCCCACCTTGAACCACCGTCAGCACGAAGCCGATGAACGCGAAGACCAGAAAATTTTGATCGTCGGACATAGCGAAGGCGTCTTGCGTGAACAGTGCCAACGTGCTTTCAAAGTTGGCGAACGCGAAGATGACCAGGAAGTAAATCAGCACCAACGACCCGACGGTTGGCATCTGCAAAACTTGTTTCGTGCGATTCAAGCTGAAGAACTCGCGTGGCGGTTTGGGTCCGGGTTTCAGCGTCTCGGGTAGCAAGAGCGCGGCGAGAATCAGGGCCAGTAACGATAACGCCGACGCCGCGACGCCGGGCGCCCACGGTTGCTTGTCGAAGAACGTCAACGAGGCATAAGCAATCAGCGGCCCGAACGTGAAGCCAATCCCGAACGCGGCACCGATGAGCGCCATGCCCTTGGCCCGTTTCTCCGGCGTGGTGCAATCGGCAATCACCGCTGCCGCTGTGCCGACACTCGCCCCGGCAATTCCAGCCCCCACCCGTGACAGCAGCAGCAGCAACAGTGCGAGCGAGGCCATCTCCGCAGTCAATGTCGAAGCGTAGCCGAAAAGGCCGTAGAAGATCACCGACCCGAGTAGCCCGATCATCAAAATCGGCCGTCGCCCGATGCGGTCCGACACGCGGCCCCACATCGGCGAAAAGATGAACTGCATCAGCGAGAACGACGAGAAAAGCCCGCCGATGATCGCGCCCTTTTCCGTATCCGAGTAGCCTTCAAGAAACAGCTTCGCGTACCGGGGCAACAGTGGCAGCACGATCCCGAAGCCGAGCAAATCAATGAACACGACCAGAAAGACAATGAGCATCGCGGAGCGTCGGGCCTTGTCCGGGATGGCGTCGGTCGGGGTACTCGGGTCAGTTTCAGGAAGCATTGGCACTTTCTTCAGGTGGGTTCGACAAATGGACGCATCGGAGTTTCGCCCACCCTACAGAAGATAGCCAGCAGTCACCCCGCGCGGCCACCCCCGCGAGCGGACAACGTGTGCTGTTTTTCGTTAGTGATTTGACAGGGTGCCATGTGTGTGTATTCATTAAGTGTACACATATTCACCATAACTCATCACCCCCGGTGCAACATGGTCCCGAAGAAAATCAATGCGGCGCTCACGCTGTTGGTTCAGAAGGCAGCGGAACTGCGGGCGGGTGGGGCGTCGTGGGAGATGGTGGCGACGGAAGTCGAACGGGCGGTCGCTACGGTTCGGCGGTGGCCTGCGGAATTCCCGGTGAATTGGAAGCGGGCCTTCCGGATTGCGGAGCGGCAACTGTTGACGGACGCGACGGCGGAATCAGTGTTGACGTTGCGGAAACAGCTTCGGTCCGAGGACGAAAAATCGAGCCGCGATGCCGCCCAAAAGTTGATCCAGTTTCGCATGGCGAAGCAGAAGAAACCTGCCAGCAAGAAGCCCACGAAACCGCCGACGATTCACCACCGCATCGCACTCTACTTGGAGACTCTCAGCGATGAAGAAATCCAAAAGCTTACCGACGAACACATTCCCAAGCCGGTCACTCCAAGCGAACTTGATGATGCTCCGCAACTTGAAACGGGCTGCTGATTCCCCGGACACGTTCGTCGAATTCTGCTTCACGGACTCCACGAACAAGCCCCTCCGCCAAGCGACGATTCACCGCGAATTGCAAGCATTTCTCACGTCGCATCGCAAAGCCTTGATCGAACTTCCGCGTGACCACGGCAAAAGCGTGCAGGTGTGCGCCCGTATTCTGTGGGAACTCGGGCACAACCCGGCGTTGCGGGTGAAGCTGGTGTGTGCGACCGACGGCCTTGCGGCGGAGCGAAGCCGGTTCTTACGCGATTGCATTGAACGGAACGCGAAGTTGCCGTTGATCTTCCCAGCACTCGTTCGGCGGGAACCGTGGGCGGCGGAAGCGTTCACGATTGATCGCCCCGCGAACGTCATCGGTCCCAGCGTCTCCGCGTTCGGCGTGGGTGCCGGGGCCACGGGTGCGCGGGCGGATTTGTTGGTGTGTGACGACATCGTCGATGTCCGATCCCTGCATAGCCGCGCCGACCGGGAACGGGTCAAGGATTACTTCCACAACAACCTGATGAACCTCCTGGAACCGGACGGGCGGTTCTGGGGGTTGTGTACGCCGTGGCACGCGGATGATCTGAACTCGCACCTGAAAACGAACCCCGCGTATGCACTCTTTCGTCGGGCGGTCGGGCCGAATCTCGAAAGTGTTTGGCCGCAAAAGTGGCCGCCCGAAAAGCTCGCCACGCGGTTGAAAGAAATTGGCGCGTCGTCGTTCGCACGGGGTTATCGGCTGCAACCGATCGACGATAGCGAAGTGGCGATTCATCCGGAGTGGGTGCAATTTTGGACCGAAGAGGTTCCGCGTGCCGCATACGAATCCGTGGTGCTTTCAGTCGATCCGGCTGTGTCGGCGAAGGCGAGTGCAGATGCGTCGGCACTCGTGGTCTTGGGGCGACGTGCGGGGAGCGTCGATTGCCTCGCGGCAATCGGGCGGCGAGTTCCGACGCCCGAACTGGTTGAACTCATCGACGACTTCGATCGAACTTGGCAACCCGATGCGATCCTGTTTGAGAGCAACGCCGCGTTCGCCGGCATCCGCGATTTATTGATTCGCCACGCCCGATTCGGTCCCCGTGTGAAAGGGATCACGCAAAGTCGCAGCAAGTCCGCCCGAATCGCCGCGTTCAGCGTCACGGTGCAAAACGGCTTGCTGCGGCTTAAAGGCAGTTCAACGCGCAGCGTCGAACCCAGCCAACGCGAGTTGTTCGACGAGATGACGACGTTCCCGTTCGCCCCGCACGACGACTTGGTCGATGCCGCCGCGACCGGCACCGAGTACCTCTTCAACCGCTCCGAACCCCGCGTTTGGGTGTGACAGAATGATTCACCACAGCGGGCACAGAGAGCCACAGAGAAGAAGAAAAACAGTATTGGATTTCTCTCTGTGGCTCTCTGTGCCCTCTGTGGTGAAAAGATTTAATCGGACACTCAACGTTCACGAACCCCTACTTCCCAAAGTGATTTATGCTCGCACCCATCACGATTCGGTTTCCGTTTCGCTCGGCCAAGCGGAGTTTGATGACCTCGCAAGTGGCGGATTTGTTCGGGCTTTCGGAGGTCGAAGCTCCACACGTCGTCGCCGAAAATGTGACGCTCGACATTCAACCCCGCGATGTCGTGCTGTTCACCGGGCCGTCCGGAAGTGGCAAGTCATCGTTGATGCGCGAAGTGGGGCGGCAACTCGGCGCGGTTGATGTCACCGCGTTGTCACTGCCTGAGGTGCCACTGATTGAAGCCCTGACCGGAACAGTCGAAGAACGCTTGAACGCCCTCGCCGCGTGCGGCCTATCGGAAGCCCGCCTACTGCTGCGAACCCCTTCCGAACTGTCCGACGGCCAACGCTACCGCTTCCGAATCGCCTACGCCCTCCACTCTTTACCTCGTCCTGCTCACCCCTCACCCCTCGCCCCTATCCCTATTCTCCTCGATGAATTCGGCGCGATTCTGGACCGGACGTTGGCCAAGGTGGTGGCGTTCAACTTGCGGAAGTTGGCAACCCGCGCCGGGGTTGGCGTCTTGTGCGCGACGACGCACGAAGACTTGCTGGACGACTTGAACCCGGATGTTCACGTGCGGTGCTTGGGTGACGGCCACATCGAAGTCGAGCGACACGACGTAAAAAAAAACGGGTCAGCTTTGCGGGCGAGTTTTGGCTGTCGGACGGCACCCGGTGCGACTGGCCGTACTTCGCTCGGTGGCATTACCGCAGCCACCACCTCGCCTTCACGCGCCGGGTGATTGTGCTGTGGCACGACGCCGAACCCGTCGGCATCTGCGTGTTCAGTGCCCCAGCCGCGTCGCTGCAATTGCGGTCGCAGTTCTTCGGGTTGAAGAATCCACGTAGCCGTGTCGCGCTCACTTCACTGAATCATCAACTCTGGTTGTTGCAACGTGTCGTGATTCACCCGACGTATCGGGGTGCCGGGATTGCGGCAGCTTTTGTACGGCGGTGTTGTGAACTTTGTCCCGTCGATTGGATCGAAACCCTAACCGCGATGGGCCATGCCAACCCGTTCTTCGAGCGGGCCGGGTTTACCAAAGTGGGTGTGATTCGCAAATCAAGTACCGCAACGGGAAGTGCCCATCACGCCTACGGTCACGGCAGCAATGTGACTGACGAGACCATCGCCAAAAGCCGTCACAGCGAACCCGTCTACTACGTCTTCGACAACCGCAACCGGACCGCGACTGGTTAGCCTGGAGTGTTCACCACGGAATACACGGAATACACGGAAAATGTTTATACTCTGCAAATCGGAGCCGGAAAACCGTTCTTCAAGAGAGACACACTGTTCTTGAAGCTCATGATTTCTTCCGTGTTTTCCGTGTATTCCGTGGTGAAAGGAATGCTTCGGGCTAAGCATCCCGATTTCATTCGTATGATTCGTGCGATTCGTGGTGATAGGAAATATGTGGGTCATTCCTTGTCGTCGTCGGCGTCTTGAAGGGCTTGGAAGAGGCGATCCCAACCGGCGGCGCCGGAATTGGGTTTGGGTGGCGGGGCGACGGGTTTGGGCGGTGGGTCCGTGAGCAGTGGGGCGGCAAAGAACGCGGCTTCGTGTTCCAGGATCAGGTCGATGACCCAACACCCGCGTGTGTGGGCGGGGCCATCCGGGGCGTGGGCTTCGGTCCCGCGACAATGGCGTAGGACGGCTTCTTCGTCACAATCGGCATCGAGCAGGGCATCGGCCAAGATCGGCATGTTCTGGAAGTCGCGTTGGGCATAAATCGCTTGCGCCAACCCGACCACGGTGGACGTTCGCCAGTTGGCTTCAAATCGGTAAGGCTTGAAGGGATTCCCGACCAGGTCGTGCAGGAATCGCACGACGGCTTTGCGGTCGGAGTTCTGCTTTTGTTCTTCCAAATCCCCGTGACGAATCGCCCCCGATTCGTCTTCCTTGGTCACAATTTGCAGTGCGGTTGCGTAGCGCAGGTTGGTGTTGCGGCGGTTGTCTTGATCGGCGGCTTCGTCACCGGCGGCTTTTAACTTCAACGCCGACGACGCATGAAGACTGGAGGCGGCCCGAATCCGGCTGGCTTCAATTACTTGCCGCCGAACCACCGCTAATTGTTCCGGTCCCGGTGACATTTGGATCAACGCCGCCACGACCGCCGACGCATTCATCACCGCTTCCGCAGCGCCCTCCACGGAGTTGCCCGCGTACCGGCAGGCGGCTTGAAAGAGTGGGGCGGCGGGGTGGGTTTTGCGGTCGTCGGTGTGCTGAAAACTTTCGGGGTCCGCGTCCGGGTCGGCGGTGCGAACAATCTCCCGTTGAACTTGCCGGGCAGTTTCTTGGGCGGCTTCAGTGGCCGCTTCGCGGTTGTCAACCCACTTCAGTAAGTCGGCATGGGTGTGGGTTGTGCCGGGGTTGTGTTCGCACCATTCAATGGCCGCACGCAGTGGCCCGTCCGGCAGCATATCCCAGACGCGCCGGGTCATCACACAGGCCAGCAAATGCCACTGCCGTGCCGATAGCCGGTCGCCGATCCGCAGTAGCATCCCTTCCGGATCTTTGCCTCTCAACCAATCCGCTTCCGTCATGGTGCCACCCGTCAACCGCAAAGTCTGGTGAACCGATACATGCAGCAAAACCCCATCCTAGGCAACGTATTGAATTATTCTAGCCACAAAAGCAATTGCTTGACTGCTCTCGGCGAATTGAGTTGCACCCTCGTCGTTTTGAAAACTTATGGTTGCATCTGGGCGCAAAACGCGGGAATATACCGTCCTGTCGCCTTTCCCAATTCGGAGCCACTGTCATGCCGCGCCTGTCTTCAACCAACCGCCGCGACTTCTTGCGGACTAGTATTGCGGGTGGTGCCATACTCGCCATTCCGCCGAGTCTTTATCGGGCCACGTTTGCTGCCGATGTGCCGCCGAGCGAGAAAGTGCGCATTGGGTTTATCGGCGTCGGCGGGCAGGGCGTGGCGAACATGAAAGGGTTGATGAAGCTGCCGACTGCCTCCGTGATGGCGGTGTGTGATGTTGATACGAAGCACCTGAAGGCCGCGTCCGGTGAAGTCGAAAAGACGACCGGGAAAGTGCCGGTTAGTTTTAGCGACCACCGCAAGCTGCTCGAATCGAAAGACATCGACGCGGTTCTGATCGCCACGCCGGACCACTGGCACGCGATCCAAACCATTGAGGCGTGCGCTGCGGGGAAGGATGTTTACTGCGAAAAGCCGCTGACGCTGACGATCTCCGAAGGCCGCGCGATGGTGACGGCGGCCCGCAAGCACAAACGAGTCGTGCAAACCGGCAGCCAACAACGCTCGTCGAAGGAATTCCATCAAGCATGTGAACTGGTTCGCAACGGCGCTGTTGGCAAAGTGAAGACCGTCATCGTTGGGCTACCGGGTCCGAACTTCAAAGCGCCTGCTGTGGCCGACAGTGAGCCACCCGTTGAACTCGACTACGACCGCTGGCTCGGGCCGGCACCCATGCGCAAGTACAACGAAAAGCACGTTCATTACCTGTTCCGGTTCTTCTGGGATTACAGCGGCGGGCAGCAGACGAACTTCGGCGCGCACCACCTGGACATTGCCCAATGGGGCCTCGGCATGGACGAATCCGGCCCGGTCTCGGTCGAGGGCAAGGCCCGCTTCAACAAAGACGGCTGGTTTGAAGTGCCGGAGTGGACGGACATCACGTACACCTACGCCAACGGCGTGGTCATGCACTGCGGCCAAGGCAAGCCCGGCGGCACGACGTTCGAGGGCGACAAGGGCACCCTCCACGTAACCCGCGGGAAAATTGAAGGCAAGCCGATGGACTTGCTTAAAGCCACCGGCGGCGATGTCAAACTCGAAGTGAGTACGAACCACCACACGAATTGGCTCGACTGCATCAAGAGCCGTAAGAACCCCATCTGCGATGTCGCCATCGGCCACCGCAGCGCCACGGTGTGTCACCTCGGCAACATCGCCATCCGCACGGGCCGCAAGATTCAGTGGAATCCCGTCAAGGAAACCATCGTCGGCGACGCCGAAGCCGCGAAGCTGCTGACGAAAGAATATCGAGCGCCGTGGAAGATTTAAGAATCCAAGGCCGAGGAACAAGAGTACGAAAATTACTACTGTTTGCTTCTGGCTTTGTGGCCCCGATAGGGGTCATGGAATGTAGCCACGGGTGGAGCGCTTCGCGTAACCCGTGGAAGCAGCGTCCCCACGACTGAACCGCCCTGAAGGGGCGGAGGATTCCTCCGCCCCTTCAGGGCGAGTGACAATAGGGTATCACTGTCCACGGGTTGCGCGAAGCGCTCCACCCGTGGCTACAACCCGGTGCCCCTTCAGGGCACAAAACCCAGCAGCGACATGATTAAATCGCCTCCGGGCCGCGTTCGCCGGTGCGGATGCGGATGCAGTCTTCGAGTGGCAGGATGAAGATTTTCCCGTCCCCGATGCGGCCTTCGCCGCCGGTGCGGGCGGCTTCGATGATGGCGTTGACGGTGGGTTCGACGAAGTCTTCGTTGACGGCGATTTGCAGTTGCACCTTGCGCATCATGTTGACGGTCAACTCGTGGCCGCGATAAATCTCCGACTGCCCCTTTTGCCGGCCAAAGCCTTGCACATCGACGACGGTGAGCCGGAACACCTCCACGCGGTTGAGCGCTTCCTTCACTTGCTCCAATTTTTCCGGTTTGATGATGGCCAGGATCAGTTTCATGGTGTTCTCGCGTTGGGGCCACAGACGACCAAACCGTGCGTGAGGTAGTCGTCGTCCACGGGGTAATTGGCGAAGCGAATGGAGTAATGTTTCTCGAACCACGCCTTCACGTCCGGTAGTACGCCGCGATCATAATCCGGTTCCACGCACAGTACCGGGCTGAACAGCGCCAGCCGGATTTCGCCTTGTTCGACGACGAGTTTGCCGGCCTTGAAGACGTAGCGGGGCAGTTCAAACATCAGCTTGCGGTCCGCGTTCGGGGTGTAAACCGTCACGTCCGCATCGGCCCCGACGCCGAGGTGCCCCTTGTGGCTTAGCCCCAACATGCGGGCGGGACTGGCGCGGGTGATGATGGCAATTTCGTTCAGCGTGTACTCGCGGGTCAGTTCGGGGAGCGTGCAACGCTCCTTCACCTTCTCCGGCAGCCGCTTGAGCATCTCGCGCCGGTAATCGCGGCTCATCAGCAGGGCGATGATTTCCGGGTACGCCAGGAACGAGCCGCCGTTGGGGTTGTCCGTACTCATGGCGATTTGCCACGGGTCGTTGACTAGCAAATACCACTCCAGGCCGATCGCCCATTGCAAGGCGTGAACCAGCGACTTTTCCTTGTACGTGATGGGCACGATGCCGCACCCCGCCTCGCACTCCGTGTCCCCGTTGAACCACTTCCGCCCCGTCACTTTGTGCAGAAAGTACCCGAGCGGTCCGTCGCCGGTCATGGAGGTTGTTTCCCCGAACAGCACTTGGCCGACATCGACCGTCAGGTTGCGGTGCGTGTTGACGTACTCCGCAAGTTGGGGGGCGCGGGAGCAGAACGTGCCTTGGTCGTCCCGCCCACCGCCGTAGCTGTGAAACTGAACGTGCGTGAAGTGGGCACGGCTGCCCTCGACGGCCCGCATCGTTTCGAGCGTCGTCGTCCAGTTTCCCGGCATCCCGAGTTGGTTGCAGTGAATGTGAACGGGGTGCGGGAGGTTCAGTTCGTTTGCGCAGAGTGCGATTTCCCGCACGATTTGCCGGGGCGTCACGTTGAACGACGGCACGGTGTCGTCGAACCCGGTCATGCTGTTCTTGCCCTGCTTCCAGATTTCGACCCCGCCCGGATTCACCACCTTCAGGGCATACCCGCGTGTGGCGTGCAGCAGCCAGCCGAGGAACGCCCGTAACTTTTCGTGCTCGTCGGCGGCAATCTGGTTCATCGCATAGTGGTTGTTCCCGACCAGCACGAAGAAGCCCTTGTCGATCACCGGCGTGTCGTGAAATTCTTCGTGCGTGTGGCGGGCGCCGAGCGGCGGAATCGCGGCATCGAACACCGTGGTGTAGCCAAGGCCGGCGTACAGGTAGCCGGTGGCGAACGTCGTCGGCGTGCTACCAAGCGTCCCGGAGCGGAGATGCTTGGTGCGGTGCAGGGGGGCGGAATCGCGGCGGTCTTCGGGGCGAAGTTTGCGGGCGACGTTGACTTTCGGCCCGGCGATGTGGGCGTGAATGTCGATCCCACCGGGCATGACGACCAAGCCGCGTGCGTCGATGACTTTGGTTGGCAGATCGTCCGCGTCAGTTGGCGCGGCGACGATTTTGCCGTCACGCATCCACAGGTCACGGACTTCGCCGTCGATGCCGTTGGCCGGATCGTGCAGGGTGCCGCCAGCAAGGAGGGTGAGGGTCAGGCTCATGCAGTTGTTTTATCGGGTACCGATCTTCACTTCAAAATCGACGGTGAAATCCTTCAGTTGCGGCAACCGCGAAATGCACTCCGAAGCGGCGTGGGCATCGGCATCGGAAGCGGCCATCAGGCGAATCAGGATTTTACTCGGACTCACGTGATTCACTTCGGTGACACTAGCCCAGCCATAGCTCGCATTCCGAATCGCAGCCGGGAGTGTCACTACGGTGGCCTCGCTCGGTTCTTGGCTCCGGCCAATCGGCAGCTTCACTTCGGTGCTGGGTTTCGCTGGACTCCATTCACTCGAAGTCGGTGCGATCGGTTGGGGTTGGCGAGTCACGGCGGGAACGGGTGGGTTGAACTTGCGCACCGTCGTCGGCTGACTTGGCGTGAAGGCAATCGTGTCGGTACCCGCCGCAGATTGCCACGTCACGCCACCGGCTGGTGGCATTTCGCTGATCGCACCGGAGGGCACAATCGTGGGCGTTGGGAACACCTCAAACGCGGGCGGGGCTGGCATCGCGTTCAGAATCGGCGTAAAGGATGGCACTGTCACCGTGTTGACAGGCACCGTGTTGACTGGCATTGTCTGCGACGGCGTCCAGGGTGCTGGCATCGGCAGCGGCGCGGAAAACTGTGGATTCGGTACCGGCATCGGCACAAATGTCGTCACGGGTACAGGTTGGGCCGCTACCGGGAAAGTCATCACCGAAGTCGGTGGGCCAGTCACGATCGGTGGGTCAGAATAGTACGTCGGTGCCGCGTTGGTGGATTGGTAGTACGGCTCGTTCAACGGTGGTGAGTAACCACCGACGTAAGCGGGTGGTTCGCTGGTCATGGCACGGGCACTGTTGCTGGGAACCGTGACCGGGAACGCACCCGGTGTCGCCCCAGTTTGGGTGTACCAGTTCGTGGAACCGCGTGGGTATTGCCCGTTCGGGGCGTGTGCGTTTGAGCCGGGCGTTGTGGTGCCCCAACCGTACCAGCGGTACGCCGGCGGGCCTGCGTACACGCCCGTGTTTTGTGGCGGATTCGCGCCGGGATTTTGCGCAGTGATGTAGGAACCATTCACCGGGGGGGTGCGTGGGGCGGGTGTTGGCGCTTGAGTCGGTTTGCCAACAACTACGTCTTTCAAACTTGCCCAAGTGCTGTCCACAAACGACGGCTTTTTCGCAGGGACCGTATTCGGAATGTTCGTGACCGAACGGCTACTGAGTTGGGACGAATCGGCGCCGCCAAGAATGGGGCGGACGGTTGATGACGACGGCGTGGTCATCCAACCGACGGGCTGTCCGGGGACACTCGCTTCCGGTGCTAGGCCGCGTGTGATGACGGGACTTTGCGCGTCCGAGATGGGTTGCGGCTTGCCAAGCTTAGCAGCAGAACCGGGTGTGCGATACGGCGAATAATCGCTTTGCGCATGGGCGAAACAGGCTGCGCCGACGGCGATGCTAACGATTGCCAGGGCAGCCACCCCCCGCTGCGCGCCACCAAAATTGCGTGAGGCCGTGACGGGGTTTGTTTCCACGGGTCCGATCCTTCGGTCTGCCAGAAGCCGGTCCGTGGCTACTGTCGGTTAGTTTCATGCCCAAACTTGGCGATCATCACTTCTTCGGCGTCGTCGATTTTTTGTTGTAGGCCGCAGGGGGTTGACTGCCGGTATTCCCTTGGCGATTTCCGAGACCGCCACCTGCCGTACTTAGACCGAAACGGTTCAACCCAAAATACGATGTCGGAATGCCGTTGAACGTGACCGGGTGCCCGGAGGGTTGCAACTCAATCGGCTCTCCGGCTGCGGGTATCTTGGTCGGTTCTTGTGTGGGATTCTGGAGCGAGGGGATGAAGCCCATTCGGAGTTGCGAAAGCCCCGTCGGACTGCCCGCCCCCAAACCAGTCGGTAGGCCCTGAGACTGCAAACCGGGTCGCACGCCGTAGTAGTAGTTGATGCCGGGATCACCGCCCCGTAGCAAGTTCAAGTACGGACTCAGCGGTTGCGTCTGCCGGTTGTAGGCGTTCGGTGCAAACCCGCCGGGCGGTACGACTGCCGGGTACTGCGGAGCCTGGGCGATGCTGGTCGCTGCAATGAGCAAATTACACGCGATTAGGAAAAACCACTTCTTCATGATGTTACTCACATAGTTACCGGGCTGTTGTGGCGCCGGTGCTGAAGTTCGTTCCGCGTCCGGCGATCTGGTTGTAGCCACTGGTTCCCAGTAACGTCACACCCAGTATTCGTTCGATCGGTGAAATCACACGGGCGAGGGTCGTATCAATTGTGACAATCCGTTGTGCCTTCACATACACCCGGTCGCCGGGCATGATCTGATAGTTCGTGGTCACGATGCCGTGTTGGGTAATGCCGACCCAATCGACCGGCAAAATTTGCTCCGGTTGACCGGCGTGCGGCGTGCGGCGGGCGATCCAGATGTTGCGCTTACTGGCAACAGGCTGCAATCCACCCACAGATGCGAGTGCGTCCAAAACCGTTTCGCTCCCGGTGATCGGTAGTGGTACAACTTGTTCGCCGATGCCACCGCCGTCCAGAATCACGTAGAATTTTTTACTATTGTACTCGACCACGTCCAAAATCACGATGAGTTGGTCGGCATCAATACCGCCCGAATCAGCGAACACTTGGTTCGCCAATGTCTCCCGGATTGCGGCTGCCGCTTGCTTCAAGCTCAGCCCAGCAACAGGAACGGAACCATAAAACCCGAGGAAAACCGAACCTTCTGGCCGGACTACATACTCACCCCAAACGGCTTGCAACGGCGTGCCTCGCAATTCGTTACTGTAGACTTTTTTCCCGGTCTTCTTGTCGAGGAGCGGTTTCGTCTCGTCTTCCTTGCCGTCCTTCGTCTTCTCATACTCCGGCTTGCGGATGCCGACCTCGATCCGCAATTTGTCCGGCGGTTCAATCACGTATTCGGGTAGCGTAATTTTAGCGAGTTCGCGGGGCACACTGCCATCGGGTGGCACGACGATTTGTGGCATGTCGTTGCGGTGTGCGAGCAGTGGCGCGGAGTTCATGCAGCCCACGGATGCCAAGCCGAAGCTCGCCACCAGCAGCACCACAAGCCGACGCAATTGTCTAATGTGCCTATGTCCCCGCATCATGTCCCCGCCTCCCACCTGCCGCCCAAATCGAACGGTCCGTCTCCGTGGTGTTATCGGTGTTACGCGGATCCGAATTGAGAGATTCGCCCCAACAACCTGCACAATCGGCAAAGTAACCGGCGACGAGAGAATAAACAGGCTGCGACGACCGGATGGGTTCAAGAAACGGGGCAATATGTCATCCGCCGTTAACCGTGACCGCTTGCCCGTCGGCGAGGGCGCCGAGGTTGCCGATGACGATGGTTTCTTTTCCCGTGAACGGCGACCATTCCCCACTGTTGAGGCCGGCGCGGCGCTTGCCGAGGAGTTGCACTCCTTTGCCGTCGTTGCGGCCAACTTGGACACGGAGCTTGACCGCTTTGCCGTCTTCAACGGCGTAACAGTACGCGGTCTCGTCGGCGAATAGCACTGCGTTCGGTGGGGCGACGATGGCGTCGGGAACCGTCGCGGCGATCTTGACCACGGCGTACATGCCGGGGCGCAGGACGCCGTCCGCGTTGGGCAAATCAATCTCGGTCCGCAGGGTGCGCGAATCCGGATTTAGCACGTTGGCCGTCCGCGTGATCGTGGCGTTGAACTCTTTCCCGCCGAGGGACGGCAGCCGCACGACGGCTTTCGTACCGGGCACGGCTTGCGTGGCGACCACTTCCGGGACATCCACGAACACCCGCACCACGTCAAGTCGGGCGACGTTAAACAGCGGTTCGGGGCGGTTGCCGGAGGATTGCAAAAAGTGGCCGGTGTGAATGAACCGCCCGGTGACGACGCCTTTGTACGGGGCGCGAATCTGCCGGTAGTCCAGTAACGACGCCACCCGCTTGGCGTCCGCATCCGCGAGTTTCACCTCGGCTTCGGCGGCTTTCAAGTCTGCATCGGCACGCAACTTCTTCGCGGAGGCTTCTCGCACTGCTGCTTGCATCGAGATGATTTTTGCCGTCGCTTCGTCCCGGCCCGATGCGGCGGAGCGAAACTGTTTGCGCGTTTCGTCCAAGGTCTGGGTGTCGATCACTTTTTGGGAAACGAGCGTCTCAATCCGCTTCAGTTCCGATTCCCAGCGGTCGTAATCCGCCTGAGTTTTTGACAACCCTGCCTTCACTTCGTTGACCATCGCCTCGGCGGCAATGACGTGTTCGATCGCCACCGTCACCCCACACCGCGCCTGCTCGACTTTCGCTTCGGCTTGCAAGACCATCGCTTTTTTCTGGTCCGCTTCGCGCTCCAGTTCCGGAATCTCGATCGTGGCCAACACCTCACCGGCTTCGACGGGGTCGCCGAGATCCTTCGTGATCGTTTTGACATACCCCGACAACTTCGCCACAAGTGGCGTCATCTCGAACGCCTGCACGCTGCCGGGTTGCTCGACATCCCAAGACAACGTTTGCCGCTTGAGGGAGGCGACATGGACCGCCACCGGCGCATCACTATTGGCATTCACGGGCACCGTCGAAGGCGTCGCCGCCGGTTTGGCACACCCGCCGAACGTGAACACCAGCCCGACAACAAACCAGCGGCGGAACAGAATCGTCATCAGCGTCTCCCACGAGGTCCGGGTATTGTAACGAGTTGAGTCCGAAGTGAGATTGCAACAGGCAAGTGGGCGTTCAAAAGGTAAGCGATCATGGCGCACACAAACCGCTTTCGATCGCGGACGGTTCTTGCCGAGCAACGCAATCACCTTTTCGCAGGTGTGGTGTCCATTGAATTCGCGGGCTGTATCCTCTGTAGCAACGGTTTTGGCACAGTGCGTAACGGGTGGATGTCATGGCGGATTCGGCGATTGACCAGTTGAAGACGCTGGAAGCGACGGCGGTGGCGGAACTCGCGGCGTGTGCGGACGAGGGGACGTTGCGGCTCTGGAACACCAAGTTTTTCGGCGACAAGGGGCTGGTGAAGGCGGCGATGGGCGGGATCGGCGGGATTCCGCCGGCGGAGCGGAAGGCGTTCGGCCAGGAAGCCAACCGCGTGAAGGTGGCGTTGGAATCGGCGTATGAAACGGCGTTGGCGGCGGCGAAGGAAGCGACGTTGCTCGCCAGCTTGACCACTAACCCGCTTGATGTGACGCTCCCCGGTCGCGTGCCGGGTCGCGGGCGGTTGCACCCCGCCACGCAGATTTTACGCGAGATCACCAGCATCTTCGCGGACATGGGCTTCCAGGTTTACCGCACCCGCGAGATCGAATCGGACGAGCTGAACTTCGAGCTACTCAACATGCCGGAACACCACCCGGCCCGCGACATGTGGGACACGTTCTTCACCACTACGCCCGGTGCGATCCTGCGGACGCACACGTCGCCGGGGCAAATCCACGTGATGCGCGAGATGTGCCCGAACCCGGTGCGGGTGATCCTGCCGGGCATGTGTTACCGCAACGAGGCAATCAGCACCCGCAGCGAGATTCAGTTCTTGCAAGTCGAAGGGTTGGTCATCGGCGAGGGCGTGACGATGGCGGACTTGAAGGGAACGATCACCGCGTTCGCACGGCGGATGTTCGGCCCGGAGCGACAAATCCGCATCCGCAGCAGCTACTTCCCGTTCACCGAACCCAGCATCGAAGTGGACATCGACTGGCCGCAAGACGACCCCAACCGCGACCGCCTGACGAAGGGCACCGGCTGGCTGGAAATCCTCGGCGCCGGGATGGTCCACCCCACGGTGCTGAAAAACGGCGGCTACGACCCGGAGAAAGTCACCGGGTTCGCCTTCGGCATGGGGCCGCAACGCATGTTGATGTTGAAGCACGCCATCGACGACATCCGCTTGTTCTGGGGGAATGACGTGCGGTTCTTGCAGCAGTTTTAGGAGAACGACAATCATGAAACTCAAAGCGATCATTCATCCTGCTGAAGAGGGTGGCTTCTGGGCCGAAGTGCCCGCGTTGCCCGGTTGCGTATCCGAGGGGGACAATCTGGACGAAACCCTCGCAAACATCCGCGAGGCCGCCGAAGCGTGGTTGGACGTTGCGGCGGACCGCGTTGCGAGCCAACCGGACGGACAAGTCGTTGAGGTTGAGTTGTGAAATCGCTGTCCGGTAAGCAACTCTGCAAAATTCTCGAAGACCACGGCTGGGTCTTGGAACGCATCCGTGGCAGTCACCACGCCTACTCGCACCCGGATCGTACCGAGATCATCACCGTTCCAGTTCACGCCAACCGTGATCTCAGGAAGGGAACGCTCTGCAAGATTCTGAAAGATGCCGGTTTGGACGAGGATGACTTGTGATTTGATTTGGCCTGCGGTTCTTGCAGCAGTTTTAGGGAGGGAAAGCCCACGAACGATCGTTCGTGGGCTTTCGGGCTTTGCTTACTTCGCAACACTCACTTGGTAGATCGTGGTTTGGCGGTACTCTTGTCCCGGACGTAACACGATGCTCGGGAACTCGGGCTTGTTCGGCGAGTCGGGGAAGAACTGCGTTTCGAGGCAAAAGGCTTGGTACTGGTTGTAGGTCGCGCCTGATTTGCCCTTCGTTTTGCCGTCCAGGAAGTTGCCGGTGTACAGTTGGACGCCAGGTTCCGTGGTGAAGGTTTTCAACACGCGCCCGGACTTCGGTTCCGTGACGGTGGCTACGAGTTTCGGGGTCTCTTCTCGCTTCATGCCGTTAACGTAGTTCAAGTCATAGCCAACGGGCGTCGCTTTAATTTGCTGGATGCGTTCGCCCAACGCCGTTGGTTTCGTGAAGTCGAACGGGGTGCCCGCAACGGGTTCGATCTTGCCACTTGGCAGTAACGTTTCGTCACCAGGGGTGTACTTGTCGGCAGTGAGTTTCAGGATGTGGCCGAGAATATTCCCGCTATTGTGACCCGCCAAGTTGAAGTAACTGTGGTTCGTCAAGTTCACGATGGTCGGCTTGTTCGTCGTGGCGAGGTAGTCGATTTTCAGTCCGTTGTCGCTGGTCAGGGTGTAGGTCACGACGGTTTGCAGTTCGCCGGGGTAGCCCTCTTCGCCGTCCTTGCTGGTGTAGCTCAGCTTGACCATCGGACCGGCAGGCGTGACGGACGCTTCGCCTTTCCAGACGCGCTTGTCAAACCCCTTCGCGCCGCCGTGCAAGCTGTGCGGGTTGCCACCGGGGATGGTGAATTGTTTGCCGTCGATGGTGAACTTCGCGTTGCCGATCCGGTTGGCCACGCGACCCGTGATGGCACCAAAAAACGGGTGCCCGTCGGTGTAGCCTTTCAAGTCGTCGAAGCCCAACACGATGTCCGCAAACTTGCCGTCTTTGTCCGGCGCGTGAAACTCCGCGATGATGCCGCCGTAAGTGATGACCTTCACCTTCACGCCATTTTTGTTGAGGAGCGTGTAGGCCGTGATCGGAACGCCCTCGGGGGTTTTGCCGAACGGCGTTTCTTCAAACGCCGGACCTTGTCCGGGCGCCGCTATCGCAGTCATAACGCAAGCCACCATCGTGAACGCGGAGAGGAACCAGCGCATTTGTAAAACTCCTTGGGAAAACGGACCGTGGCGAACATGGTATCCGCGAAGTGCGCCAATGGCGAGGCGTTAGGAAAATCGGTCGTGTATCAGTTTGGGAAAACTTTTGATTACTGCTCGGGCTAAATCTTCTCGAGAAACAAAACAATTGAAGCTCTCAATGGTTCGATGATCTTCAAAACAAACGCAGTCAGAAGGGGGATTGCCAAGCAGACAATAGCACGTATTTTCCATGTCATGGATAAATTTAGTTGGCTAACCTTGTCATTGAGAGCCGCATAGTTGTGAGCATACGATACGTACCATACTTTCATCATCGCATACTCAGCCTGTTTGCTAGCTTCTTCTTTGACGCCCCACTCTTGGTAGTATTTGATGTATTCAACGCACGTTGCTGGACTGGGTCCAGATAACAAATCTCGTGGATTGCGGGCGCGTATCGAATAGAAGATCGAAGCTAGAGCGATGACAAAACTAGGGAATGTTGCCAACACTACCCAAGGTGAAATAGTATTGGACGCCGCCCCTGCGATCGCAGCAAATGTCACAAGGCCAGTTCCGTTCCCAAAGTGTGTAATAATTGACATCGCTTTAGCGTCAACTTGTTTCAAGGACGCATCAATTGCGCGCCATTGTTCTTTCGCCTGTGCCAGCACCCAACCATAATCAACGCCTGGTTCGGGGACAAAGTTATTGTGAAAGAAAGCAGCTTGTTCGATTTGGGTCATTTGGGGTTGACTGACTCCGTAAGTTTTTCTGATGGCGCAGGTGGCGGTGGAGGAGTTGGTTTCGGCTGACTCGGTGCAGGGCTTTGTGGTGGTGATGATGGCACTCCCGCACGTTCTGTAGGCATTGTGTGTTCCTGCAGCCAGCGAGCTTGGATCACAGGTTGTAGGGAAACACACCCGTCCTATGACCGAAGTTAGCACCGGGTAAAGCCAGTGGCTGACTCATTAAGTATACTGGAATTTTACCTACTCCACTTTCCTTTTCTGCTTACTTTTTGCTACGGCCACTAATGTCATCCTGCACGGGCCACCCATATTCAACCGCTCCAAAAACCCGATTCACGTTTACCCGTTGTCATTCGACAACTATTCGTGCTTAAACGGTCGTTCTCAGCGGAAATGCATTTGCTTCTCACTACACTTGCCGGTGGAGTGGACGCTAACGCCGTTGGGTGGATTTGCATTGGGCGTCTACCTACAGTGAACACGAACAGACCGTGATCGACCGTGTCGGGATTTGGTATGCAGAATAACCCGGTTTGCAAAGTCTCGTATCGGCGGTCGCGGTTCTCGACGCGGCTGCCGGATGATCGGCGCTACACCCCGGCGCACTTTTGGCTGTTGGAAGTGGCACCGGAAACGTGGCGGGTTGGGTTTACGCAGTTCGCCACGCGGATGCTCGGCGACCTCGTGGAGTACGGCTTCGAGGTGAAACCCGGCGCGGCGATCGAACTCGGGGAGACGGTCGGGTGGATCGAGGCGTTCAAGGCGATTACGGACCTGTACTGCGTCGGGAACGGGACGTTTTTGGAAGGCAACGCGGCACTCGAAACCAACCCGTCGTTGTTCGACAACGACCCGTATGGTGCGGGGTGGCTGTACCTGTTTCGCGGCACGCCGGACGCCAATTGTGTTGACGTGACCGGGTACGTCGGGTTGTTGGACCTCGCCATTGATAAGATTCAGGGCAAGCCGGACGAAAGCAAGGCAGGGGAAGGCGAATCATGAGCAAGGCACGGTACGTGATGGTCGGCGGATTTCTCGGCGCGGGGAAGACCACGGCGTTGTTACGTCTTGCGGAGAAGCTGAAAGCCGCAGGCAAAAAAGTCGGCCTCATCACGAACGATCAAAGCGTCGGGCTGGTGGACACGGCGATGCTGGGCGCCCATGATTTTGCGGTGGAAGAGATTACCGGCGGGTGCTTCTGCTGCCGGTTCAATTCGTTGACAGACGCAGCGGAGAAACTCTCTGTCACCGAACGCCCGGACGTGTTCCTGGCCGAACCCGTCGGCAGTTGCACCGACCTCGCTGCCACCGTGAGCTACCCGCTGCGGCGCATTTACGGCGATCAGTTTTCGATCGCCCCATACAGCGTGTTGCTCGACCCGGTGCGGGCGGAGCGAATCCTCGGGCTGGCCACGGGCAAGTCGTTCTCGCCGAAGGTCGTCTACATCTACCTGAAGCAACTCGAAGAAGCCGACATCATCGTCGTCAACAAAATCGACACGCTGGACACCGCCCGTCGGAACGCCCTCGTTGCGGCTCTGACGCTGAAGTTCCCGGAATCGAAAGTCGTGCTGCTGTCGGCCCGTGAGGGCACCAACTTCGACGCCTGGGCCGACCTCATCGACACGGCGGAAATGCCCGGTGGCACGGCGATGGAGGTCGATTACGACATCTACGCCGACGGCGAAGCCCTGCTGGGATGGATGAACGCCACCCTGACTGTGGCGAGCGACACGTCGTTTGACGGCAATGCGTACCTTGCAAAACTCGCCGCAGAGTTGCACAACAGTTTCACCGGGACCGGCACCGAAGTGGCGCACTTGAAGATGACGCTCAGCCCGGACGAGGGGAACGACCTCGCGGTTGTGAACTTGGTCCGGACCGACGGCAAACCCGAATTTTCGCATTCGCTGCAAGATTTGCTGACGGGCGGGGAATTGATATTGAACCTCCGCGCCGAAGCGGACCCCGAAGACCTGAAATCCGTGGTGACAATCGCACTCGAAACGTTGCAGCAAACCACGGGCGTTACGGCGACGGTCGAACACGCCGAATCCTTCCGCCCCGGACGCCCTGTCCCGACCCACCGGATGACCCAAGCTTAACACCATGACCGTTCCGCTTCGCATCTTGTACTGCAATTGCACCTACGCCCAAGTCGTCCCCAAGGCGGTGAAGGAAGAGGTTCTGCGCGGCCTGACGGCGTCCGGCGTGGCGTTCGATGCGGTCCCGGATTTGTGCGAACTCTCCGCGAAGAAAGACCCGTGCTTGGCCGAACTCGCGGCAGGTGGCCCGGTGAAGATCGCGGCGTGTTACCCGCGTGCCGTGAAGTGGCTGTTCAACGGGGCAGGTGTGAAGCTACCCGACGAGGGCGTTGAAGTGTTGAACATGCGGACCGACACTGCCGAGAGTGTTTTGGCCAATCTTCTGGGGCAGCCAGTGCCAGAACCGGGGGCGACATCGTGACCGCATTGCCATTGCCAATCCTGAACACGATCACGCCACCGACTGTTAGCCAGTTTCGCGTGGCGGTGTTTGAAGGCACCGGCAGCAAGCCGTTGGAGCCGACGCAGCGCCACGAACTCGTTTCAACACTGTTGCTCAAAGGTTACGCCGTCACCGTGGTTCGGGCGGGTTCCGGGGTGACGGAAATTCGTGGCGGTACGCTCGTGGTGCTTGGGCAATTCCACGACACTCCCCCGCAAACCGCCGAAGGCCAATCGGGTGCAGTCACGATCCACTTCCGCAACATCGACGGCCTTGCCGCCGCCCAAGCGGTCGAACAAGTGGACGGCATCCGCAACGAACAGAAGATGCCCAAGCCCGGCAGTTGGAAGCCGTGGTTCCCGGTCATCGACTACGACCGCTGCACGAACTGTATGCAGTGCCTGAGCTTCTGCCTGTTCGACGTGTACGGCGTCAGCGCGGATAAGAAGATTCAGGTTCAGAACAACAACAAGTGCAAGACCGATTGCCCCGCTTGCTCGCGGGTTTGCCCCGAAGTGGCGATCCTGTTCCCGAAGTACCGGCACGGCCCGATCAACGGGGACGTGGTCAGTTCCGACGACATGCGCCGCGAGGCGATGAAGGTGGACATCTCGGCCCTGTTGGGTGGCGACATTTACCAAGCCCTCCGGGACCGCAGCGCGAAATCGAAATCACGGTTCGCCAAAGAGCGGGACGAAGACCGGGCGTTGCAAGAGCGGCAAAAGTGCCTCATCGAACTGGGCAACAAGCTCGACATCCCCGCCGAAGTGTTCGCATCGTTGCCTAGTATTGACCAGATTCGCGCGAAAGCCGAACAAGCGGCTGCACGCGGCGCGGCAGCCCTGGCAGCCCTGGCAGACCAACCCAAGTAACGGACGCAACCCATGATCTTCAGCCTCGCCAAACGAATGCTCACCGAAGTCGATCCCAGGCTTCTGTGGAAGTTCGCGTTCAACTTCGGGCTGAAGGGAATGGTGTCGGTCGAGCGGTTCAAATCCCGCAACCGGCGTGGCATTCACTTCCCGCCGTTCCTGTACATCTCGGTCATCAACAGTTGCAACCTGAAGTGCCAGGGCTGTTGGGTTGACGTGCAAGCACCCCGCAAGATGATCGACAAGGACACGCTCAACAAGGTCATCCGCGACGCCAAGAAGCACGGCAACAGCTACTTCGGCATCCTGGGCGGCGAACCGTTCCTGCACCCGGATCTGCTCGACGTTCTTGATGCCCACCCCGATTGCTACTTCCAGATTTTCACCAACGGCCAACTCATCACCGAAGCCGTCGCCAAGCGACTCCGCAAAGCCGGCAACGCCACACCACTGATTAGCGTGGAGGGCAGCGCGACCGTCAGCGACGAACGACGCGGGCGGTTGAACGTGCTGAACCGCACGATGATTGGCATCGAAAATTGCCGCAAAGAGGGGCTGATTACTGGCGTGGCCACCAGCGTATGCCAGACCAACATCAAGGATTTGCTTTCCGAAGCGTGGCTAAAACGGCTCATCGAACTCGGCGTCCACTATGCGTGGTTCCACACGTACCGCCCCGTCGGCCCGGAGCCGACCGTCGAACTGGCCCTGACCCCCGAACAGATTCTCCAGGTGCGGCGGTTCATCGTGACGATGCGGACCAAGTTGCCCATCGCCATCGTGGACCCGTACTGGGACCACAATGGCCAAGCCCTGTGTCCGATGGCAACCGGCGTCAGCCACCACATCGGGCCGTCGGGCGGGATCGAACCGTGCCCGATCATTCAGTTCGCCAAGGAATCGGTGTACGACGAACGCGGCATTTACAACCTGCTGACGCAATCGGCGTTTCTGAAGGACTTCCGCGAAGCCTCCGCAGCGGTGACACGCGGTTGTGTCGTCCTGGAACGCCCGGACTTGGTGAAGTCCCTGGTCCTGAAACACGCCGCCCAGGACACAACATCCCGTGGCACCGCCCTGGCCGAACTCGACGCCATGAAGCCCCGCAACAGCCAGCACAACCCCGGCCATGAAATCCCCGAAGAACACTGGGCGTACCGCTTCGCCAAGAAGCATTGGTTCTTCGGCTTCGGCGCGTATTCCTAGAAGCAGGCGGCTCTGACTCCCTCCCCGAATGCGGGGAGGGCCGGAACATGTGGCAGGTTGGACCCCCCTTAATCCCCCCGCAAACGGGGGGAAGAGAAGATTGGTTTTGATTTGTTGGTCGGGTCGTGAGCTACGACAAGGCTTAAGAAACAGCCCTGATACTTGAACCGGAGTTTTCCGATATGCAGTTGCCGCTTCTCACGTTGCCCCGCGCGGTTCCGGCCCTGTCGAAGCGACCGACGCAGGATTCCATTCCCGGTACGCGCGAAGAGCGGGAACGGGTCAAGTCGATCGCTGATAAGTACGTGGCCAGGGTGAAGCCTGTCATCCCGTTGTCACTCGAAGAGTTGCGAATCCACGCCGACCGCGTGCTGGCGACCACCGACCTGGACGCGAAGTTCCGCGACTACATCGCCGTCGTCATCAACGGGGAAGCCAACCGCGAAGCGTTGGCCAGCGTGCCCTACGAACGGCGACTGCTGTTGTTGCCGAAGTGCCTGCGGGTCGAAGACCGTTGCCCGGCCCCGTTCGACGAGTTCGGATTGCTGTGCAAGCAGTGCGGCCTCTGTTCGATTCAAGACATGCAGAACGAGGCCGAACGGCTCGGGTATGCCGTGCTGGTGGCGGAAGGTTCCGCACTGGTGATGGCGATTATTCAGACCGGCAAGATCGACGCCATCGTCGGCGTCAGTTGCCTGTCGGTGCTGGAAAAAGCGTTCCCGTACATGGAAGCCGCCGCCATTCCGGGCGTGGCGATTCCGCTGTTGCAAGACGATTGCAAGGACACCGCAATCGACATCGAGTGGGTGTGGGATTTCATTCACCTCACCAGTGACGACCGCACGTTCCGGCTTGACCTGGACGCGGTGCGGGCCGAAGTGGATACGTGGTTCACCCAAGATTCTCTGCTCGAAATCCTCAGCTACGGCACGACCGAAACCGAGACGATTTCCCGCGAATGGCTCGGCAAAACCGGTAAGCGGTGGCGGCCGTTCCTGTTGGCGTGTGTCTGGAAAGCGTTGCAAACCGACCAGCACGCAACCTTCCCGGACGACATCCGTAAACTTGCCGTGGCCGTCGAATGCTTCCACAAAGCATCTCTAGTTCACGACGATATCGAAGACGATGACGACCTGCGGTACGGCGAAAAAACCTTGCACGCCGAACATGGCATTCCGGTCGCCCTGAACGTCGGGGACTTGCTGTTGGGCGACGGCTACCGGCTCATCGCCGAGACGAACGCACCGCCCGCCATCCGGTCGCTGATGTTGAAAATCGCGGCGGAGGGGCACCGCACTTTGTGTCTCGGTCAAGGTGCGGAACTGACGTGGGCCAACAACCCCCGTCCGCTTTCGCAACTGGAAGTCGTCGGGATTCACCGGCAAAAAACCGCGCCGGCGTTTGAAGTGGCGTTGCGAATCGGTGCCGCGTTCGCCGGTGCCGACCCGGAATTGCACGAGACACTGACGGCGTACAGCGAAGCCCTCGGCATCGCCTACCAAATCCGCGACGACGTGGACGACCTCGCCAACCCCGACGACGGCAACGACCTGACCGCGCCGCGCCCGTCGTTCCCGCTGGCGGTGGCTTACGAACGCGCCAAGGGTGCCGACCGGGAATTGCTCGAAGCGGCCTGGAAGCGAAAGACGGCTGTGAACCCCGCCGACGTGCGCGACGTGATCGAACTCCTCGGCGGCGCCGAACGATCCTCGCAGATGTTGGAGTCGTACAAAGAGCAAGCGGTGCGGACGCTGATGGAAGTCCAACACCCGAGTTTGAAGGGCCTGCTTCGCCGCGTCGTCAGTAAGATTTTCAGCATCGAAATTAAGGGCTGGTGCAGTGAGTTTGAGACTCGAAATGCTGCAAGTCGCCCGGTTAGCGCCGAAGCTATTGGGTGATTCGACGGACCTCGTCACCGGGTTCTTCCGCAGCCAACTCAACCCCGATGGCGGCTTCCAAGATCGCGCCGGCAACAGCGATCTGTACTACTCCGTCTTCGGCCTGGAGGGGCTACTCGCCCTCCGGGCTGATTTGCCAATCGTCGCCACGCACCGCTACTTGAAGTCGTTCGGGGACGGCGCCGATCTCGACTTCGTTCACCTCGCCTGCCTCGCCCGGTGTTGGGCCGCCCTCCCCGTACCACTTCGTTACGAAGCCCCCGCCGATGCGATCATTCGCCGGGTCGAAACCTTCCGCAGTGCCGACGGTGGCTATGCCAACGAACCCGGTGCCGCCGACGGCACGCTCTACGGGTGCTTCCTCGCCCTCGGCTCCTACCAAGACGTGGGCCGCACAATCCCGGACCCGGCCGGAATGTTGACGTGTGCATCCCGCTTGCGGGCCGATGACGGCGGGTTTGCGAACCAGCACGACATCCCCTTCGGCCTCACGCCATCAACCGCCGCCGCCGTCACCTTGTTCCGCACCCTCGAAGCCCCGATTCCGGACGAACTCGGGCCGTGGCTGTTGGCTCGCTGTCGCCCCGAAGGCGGCTTCTTCGCCACCCCAATGGCCCCGCTTCCGGACATGCTATCCACGGCGACGGCCCTGCACGCCCTCTCCGGAATGCACGTTTCGATTGAAGCGATCCGCGAACCGTGCCTGGATTTCATCGACACCCTTTGGACGAATAAAGGCGCGTTCCACGGCCAATGGGCGGATGACATCGTCGATTGCGAATACACCTACTACGCGCTGCTGGCGTTGGGGCACCTGAGCCTTTAGACCGACCGCGATGCATTTTTTTACCGCGAAGCGGTTGCACACAATAGCCCAGGGTCGCGCTTCGCGCACCCTGGGTGTCGGTCCCACCCATCCGTTACCGCGAAGCGGTTGCAGATAATAGCCCAGGGTCGCGTTTCGCGCACCCTGGGTATGCGATTGCGTTTTCATGTACCCTGAAAGGGTTCCATTACACACAGGGTTCGATTCAACCGCTTCGCGGTAGATGGTTGTGTGGATCGTTTACCCAGGGTGCGCGAAGCGCGACCCTGGGCTATTGTCTGCAACCGCTTCGCGGTAACGGATGGGTGGGACCGACACCCAGGGTGCGCGAAGCGCGACCCTGGGCTATTGTCTGCAACCGCTTCGCGGTAAAGATCGAAATCCCGATACTTGATTCCGATTTCTAGGTGGTTCTCCGTGCCCCCGTGTTGAAATTCGATTTACTATGCCCAGACGACTTGGATGCCCTCTCACCACGGGTCACCCCCATGACTCCGTTGAACCTTCCTGAATTCCGTGACACTGCCCGCCGCGCCCTGCTCGCCGCACGCGGTCCGGCGGGGCATTGGGTCGGCGAACTGTCGTCTAGCGCGCTCTCCACGGCGACGGCGTTGTTCACACTGAGCACCCTCAAGCAACCGCAGCATACGCCGCTCATCACGAACGGCTTGAAGTGGCTTGCGGAGACGCAAAACGTGGATGGCGGGTGGGGGGACACGACAAAAAGCTTCAGCAACATCAGCACCGCGGCACTGTGTTGGGCGGCGTTCGGTGTGCCGGAAGCCACGGGCCACGATGCCACCGTTCAGCGTGTCGAAGCGTGGTTGAAGCGGAACGTCGGGTCGCTCGACCCGGTGAAGTTATCGCAGGCGATCGTGGAGCGTTACGGCAAAGATCACACATTTAGCGTGCCGATTTTGACCATGATGGCCCTGGCCGGAAAGTTAGGCGATACCCCGTGGCACCTCGTTCCGCAATTGCCGTTTGAACTGGCCGCCTGCCCGTTTCAGTGGTTCCAATGGTTGCAACTTCCGGTCGTGAGTTACGCGCTGCCTGCACTGATTGCGATTGGCCAAGTCAAGCATCACCACAAGCCAACTCGCAACTCATTTCTGCGATTGCTTCGCAACGCCTTTCACGCCCGCACCCTTCGCAAACTGCGTGAAATTCAACCGACGACGGGCGGCTACCTCGAAGCCACGCCGTTGACCAGCTTCGTGTGCATGAGCCTGATCGCGGCGGGGCAGTCGGCGAACCCGGTCGTCACGCACGGCGTCGAGTTCCTGACTCGGTCTGTGCTGCCGGACGGCAGTTGGCCGATTGACACGAACTTGGCGACCTGGGTGACGACGCTGTCCGTCAATGCGTTGAACCCGAACGACTTGGGCGAAGCCGACCGCGTCACGATCCGCGATTGGCTGTTGAACCAGCAATACCGCGTCCGGCATCCTTACACCCATGCGGCACCGGGCGGGTGGGCGTGGACCGACCTTTCGGGCGGCGTACCGGACGCCGACGACACGCCGAGTGCGTTGCTGGCGTTGGCCAAGTTGGGTGAACCGGATACGCGAACGCTCGACGCCGTTCACGCTGGGGTCGTGTGGTTACTCAACTTGCAAAACCGTGACGGCGGCATCCCGACCTTTTGTCGCGGCTGGACCGGCCTGCCGTTCGACCGCAGCAGCAACGACCTGACCGCCCACGCCATTCGCGCCTGGGCGACCTGGCGCGACAAGCTCGAACCGCGCCTACAAAAGCGAATCGAATCCGCGACCGAGCGGGCCATCAACTACCTGATCCGGACGCAAGGCCCGGACGGCGCCTGGGCACCGCTCTGGTTCGGCAACCAACACGCCACGGAGATTGAGAACCTGACGTATGGCACGAGCCGCGTGTTGAAATGTCGAGAGTTCATTGATGTGACCGGCAATCAGCATCGCTGGGGCACGGCATTGGAAAATGGTTTCTTGTGGCTGTTGGAAAGCCAAAACTCCGATGGCGGTTGGGGCGGTCGAATCGGCACGCCGTCCTCGATTGAAGAAACCGCGCTGGCCTTAGACGCGATTTTGACACGGTCACCCCATCCGACCGAGACCGTGCAACGCGGCCTCAAATGGCTCAGCGAAGCCACCCACCACGGCACCCACTTCCCCCCCACCCCCATCGGCTTCTACTTCGCCAACCTCTGGTACTACGAAAAACTCTACCCGCTCATCTACACCAACGCCGCCCTGTTGAGATGCGACGTGACTGGGGCTACGGTCATTGACGGCCAATCGTGATTCGGGAAAAATATCGGACGAATTGCGGTCAATTCTGTTGTCCGTTTCGCCCAGATAGGTAGGGCGTTGCGAGGATGCAATTCTTCCACCCCTGTTTTCACTCACGTTGGAGAGGATTCCCATGAACGTCCCCCGTCGAACTGCGCTAATGATGGCCGTCGTAGCCGGACTGGTTGCGACCCTGGCCGCAATCGCGCCGGCTCAGAACCCGCAACTCAAACCGATCGTGCGTATCGCCCCCCAAAAAGGCGTCGCCGAAAACGTCGCCCCGCCTGCCGCCAATTTGAAGCCGATCTTCCGCATCCCCCCGAATGAACTGATCCCGGAAGCGGTTGGCCTGATTGCCGATGCCGGACAAACCACCGATTGGGGTCACGCCAAAATCAACGTGCCGCAAGCTTGGGCCAAGACCAAAGGCGAAGGCGCCGTGGTCGCCATCCTGGACACCGGGATTGATAGCGGCCACCCGGATCTGAAGGATCAAGTGATTAAGGAAATGAACTTCTCAAACAGTAGCACCACACAGGGGATTCAAGGCCACGGAACGCATTGTGCTGGAATTGTGGCAGCACTCGACAACGACATCGGCGTGGTCGGTGTTGCCCCGAAAGCCAAACTGATGAACGTTAAGGTTCTTGGGGACCAGGGAAATGGCGACATGGTTTGGGCAGCAAACGGAGTTAATTGGGCAGTCGATAATGGAGCGGACGTTATTTCGATGAGCTTTAGTTCGCCTTCTCCTTTCTCGGACTTATACTCTGCCCGGTAGTAAATGATCTTTTTCTGTGAGCTAGATTCTGTTCTACTCTCCTTCTCACAACGGAAGGGAGTCCCGAATGGCCGCCTG
>JAYVXO010000069.1:0-20707 GCA_043785105.1 Fimbriiglobus sp. | reverse complement strand
AAGCGCGGAGACTTTGGGCTGGCTCATGCCCGCGACTATAGCCACCCTGCGGGACTTCGAGAACCCGACTCACAACACCACTGCGTAACTCCTAACATCGCCGGTTTACGGATTCGTGAACGGGCGATTGGCGGCAGTCATTGCGTTGGCGGCTGGTGCGACGGATTGGGCTGCGCGCTCACTTGATCCCAGAGAATTTAGCAACACCCCGCAGTAAAGCCTGCTTTGTTACCTGGGTAGGCCATTGATCAATTTTAGCTGAACACTACAATTCTATCAGCAAGTAAGTAGTATCGTGGATTTTGGATCGGATTCATAAAGGGCGAACCGTCGGCGGAGTCGTTGTAGCCACTCATCTCCAGCGAGTTGCGGAAGCTAGCACAGCTAAATCAACGTTCGTAGCGGCGAGTAACGAATAGCAGACACTCACACTGTCAATTTAGCAAGAGCTAGCCCCCGTTATAGGAGATACCGCAATGACTCGCTGCCTTTACATACTGGTCGCTTCTTTATTACTCGCAACCGGCGCCCGTGGGCAAGTCTTGAACACCGCATATACGGGCAATTACACGTCGGTAGGCCAAGCGCAATCCGGTTACGAGACGGGCGTCCTAGGAGGCTTGGGCGAAGAACACCGGGGGTATGTGGTGTTCAACTTGTCGAGTATCACGCCTGGTACGCCCATCAACTCCGCCGAATTGCGGCTGCCGGACCCGCAAAGCACCCTGAGCAATGTCTCATTCATTCATACCGATGTGCGTGGAATCGCTGGAGCATCCTACGCCAATTGGCAAGCCATTGCTAGCGTACCCAGTTCGAATTACAGCTTCATTGGCTCGGCCACTCCGCTGGTTTCTACACGCAATCTTGTGGCTGCCGACCAAGGAACTACAGTCGTGTTTACGTTGAACGTGGCCGGACGCAGTTTCTTGCAGTCCAACGAAGGGTCCGATTTCGTAGTCCTCGGCATGACCATCACGAACCTAGACGAGCAGAATTTCTACAGTCAGTTTGCGTTCAACCTCACGTCCACTTTTTGGTCCCCCCCACCGGCACAGCTTGTGATCAATCCTGTGCCCGAGCCGAGTGCAATCCTGCTCCTCGTGAGTCTCGCCGGACTGGGAGTCGGTGGCTTGAAATCCAGAGTTCGACGAACGCGCAAATAATGGAATACGCACGGCGGCTGGTATCCGGTTTGTGAGTGTGTCTAGCCCTCGCAACGATTGGTACTTCGCGATGGCCAGCGACCGACAGAGTTTTCGGTCGTGCCAGAGTTACGAGCATAATGACGGTTGTAGCCATCGGCGACTTCGCTTTCATGGCATCGCTAGTTTACGGATTCGTGAACGGGCGATTGGCTACGGTCATCGCGTTGGCGGCTGGTGCAACCGATTGGGCTGCGGGTGCTTTGCTAACGGGTTGCATTGTGGGAGCGTACTGTCCGGGTCCGGCGACTGGGTTGGCAAAGCGGTAACCACTCACAGGTTGCGTGTACCCCATAATCACTGGCACAGTAGCGGTCGGTGGGTTCACAGTAACAGTGTTACATCCGGCTCGATTTGGAAGATTGCACGTCGTACTCGGACAGGCCCAAGCGTTCGCATTGTGACCACATCCGATCGTGAAGAACGACATCATGCGGTCTAAGACTGATCCACAGGCACGCGGCCCACATGGCGTTGGCGTTGCAGACCCAACGCAGCTTGCTGGCAGAGGCACCGCAACCGGCGCACAATTCACGCCAATGGATCCGGTCGTGGCACACGTGGAACTCGGTCGTGCAAACAGGCCGAAACCTTTCGCAATGGGAGCGCGACACGCCGCACTGCTACAATCACCTGTCGCAGCCGGTGTCACGCTTCCGCTGCTCGTAACAGCGGTTCGGTCGTGCGCAGGGTAACAGTTCACTGGCCCCTGATTCGCACAACTGTTCGGAGTGCAGGGGAAGTACGCCCGAACCGGGGCGTGATACGGTGTTGGCACGAATACAGGCAGCACCGAGGGACCGGGTTGGTAGCTAATCCAATGCTTCAAGCGGTCCATCGAAGGCAAACTTCCCATGCCCACCACACCATTCGCAATTCCACGTGAACCCAACATTCCATGTGAACCCATCAAGGGTTGAAACAGCGGTGTGCCACACGGTACACAACCCGTCGAACACGTGTTGCACATCGAATTTGCTGAATAGGTTACCGTCGGCGTTGTCAGCAGCGGCGTCGTCAAAATATTGGGCAGCGGTTGAGACAAATCCACTGAACTGACTTGCCGGCGGGGTGATAAATACGACGGTAACGATGGCGTGGTCACCATCGTCGGTGCTGTGGTTACGGTTGGCACCATTGGAATGGTTGTGCCGGAATAGACGGAGATTGGTTCGCCCATCATCACTGGCGATTTCGCCTTGCTGATGGGTAAATCCAACAACTTGATAATCGGGTTCGTTCTGATGATCGGGTTCGGTTGGACGTTGTTGGTGTTCAGTATCGGAGCAGTCGGCGTTGAACCAACCGACACCGTTTCGACCACACGGGCGGCGGCAGGACCGGGGTAGACGGCGTCCCAGTCCCCTGCCACACAAAGACTCGAACAAAGCAGGCTTGCACTGAACGTCAGTATTCGTTTCATTGGTGAATCCCTCCACAGCGCGACCGCTGGCGCCTCAGCGTCGAATCCTAAACTGGTCTTCACCTAACGTCGGCGGTGTAAAGAGCATAACCTGCGGGATTCTGGGAACTGTCGCAGGCCGATTAAGATGAGCAAACCGAGCAACCGATAAAGCCTACGTAAATTAGCAGGGTCACGAATCGTACTCCAATCCAGGAAGCATGGGCTGAACGGATTGCCGCGAAGGGGAATTGGCGGACTGACGGCCAGGAGAAATTGTCGCGTCTGACAGAAGGATGGGTTTCGTCGGGGCAAATTGTGTAGCGGTGGTGATCGTAGCCGTTGGCGCGTAACTAGATAGAGCAACACGCGCGGCTTGGTGCGCGAGTTCGGGCTTGTTGCAATCTTTACTCAAGTGCAATTGCACGAGATGAAGCAACCCGTTTGTTCGACTGGAGCGGGCAATTTGTTCAGTGAATTCCGCCGCTTGGTCATTCGAGAGGTGGCCGTCATTGCCTAACACCCGGTTCACTAAAATGGGGTGCCGACCACTGGATTTCTGAAGCTGCACGTCGTGGTTATACTCCAGGGCCAGAACATGCAGCCCTATAAATGCCTTGGCAAGTTTCGCCGGTGCGTGTCCAACGTCGGAGGCATAGCCGATAGCAAATGCGGTACTCGGATCGTCATTTTTCACTTCAAAACGGAACGCGAACGTCGGATCGGCGTCGTGTGGCACTTGCACCGGCAGGCAAGTCAATCGCGGGCTGATGTCCATCTCGATCAAGTCGTGATAATCCCGAGTGAGACCCGCTTTGCGTAGAGGATCATGTTCAGCACAACCGGAAAGGGCGTCGTGGTGCCGGGGATGGGCGATGAGTGGTACATTCAATCGTCGCAAATGGGCGAGAGTCAGGGCGTGCCAGTGGTCGCCGTGGGTGTGGGTCAGAATCACCGCCGAGATGCTCTTCCACGACAATCCCACGAGCGACAACCGATTGGCCAGCACGCGCGGGCCAAGGCCGCAATCAATCATCAGGCCGAAACCGTCGCACTCCAGCACGCTGGCGTTGCCGGAACTGCCACTTCCCAAAACTGTGAATCGCACGGTCATCAATGCCTCGTGTCACCAGACGACACACTTGTTGGAACTTGGGTGCAGTTGAATTCGGGGTTGTGATGAATAGATGTTGTAGTTGTAAGCGGAACTGGTGTCGAACTGCTACGATCGTTGCCGGTAACTTGTGAGAGTGACCATCCACTGGTATCGTGTGGTGGTGAAGTCGCCTGAATGAAGGGGGTCGGGATGGTAGCTCAAAAGACGATTCTGATTGTCGATGATGACCGCGAACTTGTGGACGGTTTGCGGCTCGTGCTCGAACGCCAAGGGTACCGCGTTTTACAGGCCCACGATGGCGGTCAAGGCAAACAATTCATCTACAACCAACGCCCCGACCTCGTCATCCTGGACATGATGATGCCGCGTATGGGCGGTTACCCGGTATTGGAGCATTTCAAGGACAAGCCCGACACGCCGCCGATTATCATGATTACGGCGAATGAGGGCAGTCGGCACAAGATGTACGCGGAAGTGTTGGGCGTGGTGGATTACATCCGCAAACCCTTTGCGACCGAAAAACTCCTGGAAGCCGTTCACCGCGCGTTGAACCCTGTTGAAACTCCCGCCGATAGCCCACCCCCACCCGAACCGGGCAACAATTAACCCGTTTTCGCCACCGCCTGCTTTGCGTTGATTCTTCCCACGGTGTTCGCTATCTATCGCTGCTAATCCAATTGGTGTGGGAGCGCGATTGTGAACGTTGTTTGTCATCGGCTGTTGGTCTGCGCGCTAATCGTCGGATTTTGCAGCGACACGGCCAGCGCAGAAAATCCACCGAGCGAGGTGATACCTGTCGCCGATCCGGTGAAGGAACCGTCGAAAGATCTGCTGAGTGATTTGCAGAAACGGGTTGAAAAGCTCGAACGACCTCCCACCAACACGGCCGGGCAGCAGATGCCCACGGTTAAACTGAGTGGTCAACTCCAGACTGACACCATTTGGGTCGGTCAAGACGAAAACAATCGGGCTAAATATCAGACCATTCCCGACGGTGCGGCTTTCCGCCGTGCGCGGCTGCGCGCTTTCGGGGACTACGGGCCGTCGGAATACCGGGTCGAACTGGATTTCGCGCAGGCCGGTCGCCCGACGTTTCTGGACGTCTACGCGGGGTTGCACGATTTGCCGTATGTCGGTCGGGTGCGGGTCGGTCACTTCTTTGAACCGTTCAGCCTCGAACGCTACACCAACAACCGTTACACGGTCTTTCTCGAACGGAGCCTTCCGGACGCCCCGTTTGCACCAGCTCGAAACCTCGGGGTCATGGCTGACCGCGCCGTTCTCGACCAGCGGGCGACCTGGGCGGTTGGACTTTTTCGCACAGACAGCGACGCCTTTGGTGACGACGCGGGGACCAATTTCCAGTCGGCTGTGACCGGGCGAATCACGGGACTGCCCTACTACGACGAGTCATCGGGTGGCAGTCGGTACTTGCACGTCGGGTTGGGGTATAGCATTCGGGGCACGAAGAACGACACGGTCCGATTTCGATCCCAACCGGAAGCCCGCATCGGCGCGACTACCCCCAACATCCCGAACTTCGTTGATACCGGCGACATTGCCGCGAAGTGGTACCAACTCCTCGGGTTTGAACTCGCCTGGACGAACGGCCCCCTGTCGTTTCAGGGGGAGTACATCCTGACTCCGGTCAGCACCATGAACACGGGCATGGTGGTTTTTCAGTCGTGGTACACGACGCTCAGTCTGTTTTTAACTGGCGAGCATCGCCCGTATCGCCGCGAGAACGGCACGTTTGACCGGGTCATTCCGAAGACAGATTTCTTCAGCCAGAAGCCCGACGGCGGTTGGGGTTTTGGTCCGGGTGCGTGGGAACTGGCACTGCGACTCTCGCATCTGGACTTGGACAACGGTGCGGTTCGTGGCGGGCGGTTGACGGACTTGACGGTCGGCGTGAACTGGTACCTGAACCCGTACCTACGGGTTACCGCCAACTACATCCATGCCGCGCCACAAGCCGACAAAGGCAACCCAGGCCGTGCGAATATCTACGGCCTTCGGATGGGGTACGACTTTTAGCGAACGCTATTATTTCAGGATTGTCGGTTGTGTTCGGTCTACCTTCGCGCCGATGAATCGCAAATGCCCCATCGTTCGGGGATTCGGTGTGGTGTCGGTCGGACCGGCCCAGGAATCGACACCGATCCCCGGAATCACACGGACCACGTTCATCGCCCACACTTGGTTGGCTAAACTCGGGTTGCTGGTCAATTCGCTGATCGGAATGGCCAGTTCGGCGGTCCAGCCGGATGGCGTCGAATCGACTGCGACGAACCAGCGTGGGTTCCAGGTTGCATCACCGCAACAATCTTCCGCGACAGCCCCACGATGATCGACACGCAGCCGGTAGTAGGTCGAATAATCCCGATCGAGATCGAGCAGAATCTCAATTCGATCGTGACCGTTCAAGTCCGCATCGCGTTCGCGTTTTTCGACTTTCGGGACTGGCTTGCCTGACGGGTGCGAACAGGTCACACCGATGTACAAGAACTTGTCGTCGAAAAGAAATTTCGCCGTCGCTGCATAGCCGGGTTGCATGACAGCACTTGGCTTCAATTGCAAGATCGACGCATCCGCCCAGCAACTCTCGTCGAGTTTTCCATCTAGGAACGGCTTCGTCGTAGTCATGCGGCAAACCGCTCGGGATGCGTGGCTGTTCTCGCTTTCTTCGCTGTTGGCCAGACGCAATTCTTCCGCAAGGCGACCCATCCACGGATCGCTGCGTGGCTCGGCGGGGTTGGTGGCGAGCATAGCTTTCAAGATTCTTGAGTTATCGCCGACGCGACCAATGTGTCGCCGGGCTGTCGTTAAGCAAAGCTGATTCGCAGGATCCCGCGCGTAATTGCTGCCCGCAACCGCCAGTTGCGATTCGAGATCGAGCGCGACTTGGTTCCACGAGGTGAAAGCGTCCGCGCTGGTGAAGCGGTACATCGGCTTAGTCTGGAGGGCATCCGTATACGACGCCTGTTGCACGGCATCGCCTGGGATTACCTCGAACGCGGCGCGTTGGAAGATCGGTTGATGACCGAGTTCGAGCCGACGGCGGATTTCCCCGCTGGTGTAGTATTTGATGAGCCACCGCGATGCCTCGACCGATCCCGGTTGCAGGCTATATTTTTCGACGACGAACGTGAACAGTTCCCGCGCTGCCGTCCATTGGCCCTGTTCCGTAAACCGGAACCCGAGTGCCAATGCAGCCCGACACGCGATCGTATCCGGCATGGTGGCGAGTGTGATGAGGATTTGCGATAACGATTTCTCCAGCCCACCGCCTGCTTCTGGCTTCAGACAAAGCACAGTCATTTCGTGACGGAGCTTGGCAAACCGTTGCCACTCGGCGATGGTCAGTGTTTTTGGTGGCGATAATTCGCCACGATTCCAACGAGACGGCCCGCCTTCAGCGAGGTCAATTCCTTGCATCAACGCCGTGTGTTTCTCCGCGCCGGGTAGCCGGTGAGCGACCAAACGAAAACAGGCGGTGCCAGTGGTGCCGAGGTTTTTGATGAGAATCATTGACGCCGGTTCGATGAACGTGTTCCACGACTCACACACTTCTGGGCTGAATTTAGTCAGGTCGATCGAAACGGTTGCTTTGCTGGGATCGTTCGCAACTGAGTAAATCTTTTTCGCCGCGTGTGGTTCGACACCGAACGTCTTGAGTTGTTCCGGGAACGCAGTCGCATCGGCGGCGAGGGTGAACGCTTCCTTCATGTGCAACAACACGAGCAAATCCGAAGTCGGTGAGTCGGCGGCGACGAGATCAGTGACGATCACTTCCGGACGCCACATGCGGATGGCCAGCACTAGCCTTGCCAGCAACGCGGGATCGCGGGTGGACTTCAGCAGTTCCGGGCTGCGGTCGGGTGTTGGCTCCGTCATGTACCCCGCCCAATGCGTTGTGCCGTCCACTTCCGCACTGGTTCCGCCGACCATTCGCACGGCAGATGCCAGCCGGAATTCATCGGTGTGCCCGATGGCCAGCGTTGCGGTGTGATAGCCATCCTGGTGCGAGAGCATGGCGATCGTACCAAGCGGTACACTTTCACCACGAGCATGAACGAACAGAACGGCGGTCCGTTGGCCGGCCGATTTTTGCATCGTCCAGGTTTTGCCGCCGTCGGTCGTCGCCAGGATCGTGCCGAATTCGCCGACTGCCCAGCCGGTGTTCGCATCAATCATGCAAACGGCGTTCAACGGCGTGGAGATGGGTGTTTTCTGGGTCTCCCAAGTTTGGCCGAAATCGGTCGAGTGGAAAACCACCGAACCAGGCCGACACACCGCCCAGATGTGATCGCCGACGACTGACAACCCGCGGAAATCACACTGCTTTGCAGCTTCCGTAGTGATTGGCTTGCAGACTTCAAAACTACCGGCTGAATCGACTAGCCGGCGCATCTCACCGGCTTTTCCAGCCACGATGAGGCGGTCGCCGATGCTTCGTTCCACGGATGTTGCGGTAACTCCGGCGATCACACCGGGCCGTGTGATGGTGTTGCCTTTTAGCACTGCCAGCCCGTTGTCACCGCACAAGAGCGCCGCATCAGGTCGGCTACAATCGACGGCATTCCAAGTTGAAACACGCGGGCCGTTCAGTGCCATCCAGGACTTGCCGCCATCCGTTGTGCGGAAAGCGCCAGTAGGTGACGTGTCCGTTCCGTCACCGACCGCGATGCCGTGTTTTTCGTCCAAGAACTGGACCGCGTTCAACCCGGAAAACGGGTACGTCGAGATTTCTTTCCACGTCGCGCCGCCGTCTTGTGTTTGAAGAACGACGCCGATCGAACCGGCAGCGTT
This sequence comes from Fimbriiglobus sp., assembly GCA_043785105.1. Lineage (GTDB taxonomy): Bacteria > Planctomycetota > Planctomycetia > Gemmatales > Gemmataceae > Fimbriiglobus. The sequence goes on along the minus strand of JAYVXO010000069.1, from coordinate 12,171 downwards.
TGGCAGTTCGATTCGCCCGACGACCCACCCCAAATAGGGTGTCACCATCGTGATTCCACGGAGGGACGCCTTCGTGCCGGTCGGTTGCCGTTCCCAGGTGCGACCGGAATCAATCGTGTGCCAAATGACGCCGTGATCCCCGACCGCCCAACCTTCGGATTTGTCTACAAACCGAACCGCCCGCAGCGCGGCGTTGTCTTGAACTGGCGTGGCAGCGGTTCCGCTGGACGTGGTGAGCGTCAGAAACGCGAGTGTGAATAGAACCGTGCGCATCAGGCGTTCCTCCATGAACTTGGGACTTCAAGCGGACTCAGCCGCCGAATCGGTGACCGAACCATAAAACAAAACGGGTCCGGAACGCTAGTCGAGTTATCCCACCCGACCGGCATCGGTTTAGCTGTCTTGACAAACCCCCAGGAGATTTCGTAACTAATGCATCGAAATTCGGAACGCAGCACCCAGAACAGCAGCGGCTATTTACTGTTTCGATCTATCCAATAGGAGTCGCCATGTCGGCTGATCGTCCTGCCCCGGTGCCGTTGTGTGACATCGCACTCCAGTACCGTGGCCTGCAAGATGAAATTGATTCCGCAGTGCTCCGCGTACTGTATTCCGGTCAAGCAATTCTCGGCCCGGAAGTCACGAAGTTTGAGGAAGAAGTCGCCGCGTATTGTCGGGCACCATTTGCACTCGGTTGTGCATCTGGCACGGATGCGATTCTGCTCGCCCTGTACGGCCTCGACATTGGCCCCGGCGACGAAGTGATACTGCCGCCGTTCACGTTTTTTGCCACCGTCGGGTCGATCATCCGCGTGGGGGCGACGCCGGTTTTTGTGGACATTGACCCGCTCACGTTCAACATCGACCCCGACTTGATCGAAGCCAAAATTACGCCTCGGACGAAGGCGATTATGCCGGTGCATCTCTTCGGCCAATGTTGCGACATGGACCCGATTTGGGACATCGCGGACCGACACGGTTTGGCCGTGATTGAAGACGCCGCGCAATCATTCGGTGCCGAGTACAAGGACCAGCGCTGTGGGACGTTGGGCGTCGTCAGTTGCTTTAGCTTTTATCCGAGCAAGAACCTCGGCACGATGGGCGATGCGGGGATGGTGACGACGAACAACGCGGCGGTCAACAAGAAAATGGCGGCGTACCGGGTGCATGGCTCGGAGGTGAAATACTTCCATAAATACATCGGCTGGAACGCGCGTCTGGATGCGATCCAAGCCGCGATGCTGCGCGTGAAACTACCGCACGTCGATCGGTGGATCGAAGGTCGCCAAAGTGCGGCAGCACGTTACGATGCCCTGATTGAAACAGCGGGCTTGAACGGCTTCTTACACCGCCCGATCGTGCGACCTTACGGCAAGCACACGTTCAACCAGTACACGCTTCGCGTGTCGGCGGGGCATCGGGATTCGATGGTGAAGTTTTTGAAGAGCGAAGGCATCGGCTGCGAAGTTTACTACCCGTGGCCGTTGCACCTGCAAGAATGCTTGACACACCTGGAACACCAAGCCGGAGATTTTCCGGTGAGTGAAGAGGCGGCGAAAAATGTTCTTTCGTTGCCGATGTTCCCGGAAATTACTGACGCTCAGCAACGCCGCGTGATCGACGTGTGTTCGGCCTACGTTCGCCAACAACTGCGAATTGCAGCGTAATCGGCGATTGTTAACACAGAAATGGACCGAGCCGTGGAATGCTTCCACGGCTCGGTCCATTTCTGTGAATTCTGTCTACCGTGACCGCCGCCAAGCACGAACGACAGCAACGGCACTCAAGCCCAACACCGCAAGTGCGGCTGTTGTTGGCTCTGGGGTGGCCGGCGTCTCGGTGCTTGTTCGCTCAACGGGGATCCGGGTCTTCAATTCATCGGAAAAAAGTGGGCTAGGTACAATTTGATTGGACGATTGACCGGGGGTGATGAGCGACGGCGTCCGGGGGATGCCATCACCCGGCCAACCGGCGAAATAAAACGCGGGACTCGATGAGCCAACGCAGCACATCACGAGTAAACCCGTCAAACCAAGTCGAAGTCGTTTCAAATAGTGTTTCATGGGCATTGTCACCATTTCAAATCTCCACCGTCCGAGTCACTCGGAGCGGGGATTCATTTCGATATTCAGAGTTAGCAAAGTTTTGCATCACGTACATCGCAAGTATATCCCCCGTTCGTCAAGCCCGATTTGAAATGGTTGATAGTTTGTATCAATTGTTACGGTCCGGGAATTCGTAACGATTGCTGGTCCAAAATGCCGACAGAGTTAGGGGAAGTGAAGAATTCGATTTCAGGTACGTTATCTCACGGAGACGGAACATGCGACGGATGGGAATTCCACTCATCGTCGCGGTCTGGATTGCGGGCGGTTACGCTCGCGCCGACGACTCAAACTGGCGTCCGAGTGGACAGGCCGTTCCGCAAGTTGCGAAGGCGCCAGCGGATTCGCCGTGGACACCGGCATCTGGCGATGCGCCCAAGTGGGTGGCGACTTCTGCACCGATCGTTAATATCGTTCCGCAACAAGCCACTCCAGCGAAACCACCAACTGCACCACTGGCGCCCGGCTCTGAACCGTTGCCGCAACCGCGTTCAGAGGTTCCGAAACCGGATGTCCCACTCAAGCCACCGACGAAGCCGTTGCCAGTTGAAAAGCAACCGGAATCGCAACCCACGACACCGCAAACCCCACCCCCATCACCGATTCCGGCGCCCTTCGTCCCGTCGAATGGAAACGTAATTTGGGGTGCTTCACCGATGGGGACACCATGTCCACAATTGGAATCGGCACCGGGTTTAGCACCAGTGCCAGCGGCACTTCCGAATCGGCGGGGTTCATTTGGTTCGCCGAACTTGACGTTGTCACGGGACCGTCACTTCCTGGACATTTTCGGATTGGGGCGGTTCGGGGAAGACAACGATACGGTTGTTTTGGGTGAAAGCCCGATCACAACGGATCGCTACTTCGTGCAGACGGAGTACCTGCTCTGGTGGATGCGGGCAGGAAATGTGCCGGTGTTAGCCTCAACGGGAGCATCGCAATCGTTCGGCTACTTGGGTCAGCCCGGTACGCAAACGTTGCTCGGTCCGGGAACCTTCGGCACGACCGCCCGCAACGGCTTTCGGATTCGCGGTGGTACTTGGTGCGATGATTGTTTATCGCAAGGCGTTGATGGCAGCGTATTTTTCCTCGGTCGGCAGTCGAGCCAATTCCAAATCGACTCCAACCAATTCCCGACGATTGCCCGGCCAATCTTCGCGCCGAATTTCAACCAGGAATTCGCGGAGTTAGTGGCGTTCCCTGGCTTATCGACTGGGACTTTGCTTGTCGAGACGAGCAGCGCGTTGTGGGGTGCGGATCTGAACTATCGCCAATCGCTTTGCCGAACTTGCACCTCACGGTCGGAGATTTTTGCCGGGTATCGCCATCTGAATTTGCGCGAAGACCTCGCAATCACGGAGTTCATCATCGCGGGGCCAAATGCCCCCGATCCGCAAGGCACGAGCATCGTGGTGCAAGACTCGTTCAAAACCCGCAACCGTTTTCATGGCGGGCAGATTGGCTATGCGTTCGGTCAGCGGATGGGACGAATCGACATTGATGGCCGCGTTTCCGTGGCGATGGGTGTGAACGCCCAAGAAGTCGAAATCAACGGCACCCAGAATCGCACCCGACCGGGCCAAGGGACGGAACGCTTCACCGGCGGGCTTCTGGCAGCCGGGCCAAACATCGGCACCTTCAACCGTGAGAAGTTCAGCGTGGCCCCCGAGGCCACCTTGAATCTCGGCTACATGGTGACGCCGAATCTGCGAACTTACGTCGGCTACAACTTCCTGTACTGGTCGAACGTGATTCGACCCGGCGATCAAATTGATCGCACCGTGGACCTCACGTTCGTGCCGAACGGCCCACCAGTACCGTTTAGCCAGAATCGCCCGCTGCCGACGTTCAAGCAAAGCGACCTCTGGGTACACGGCGTTCAATTCGGGTTGGAGTTGCGTTGGTGATCGGTGTTGTGGATGCTGATGGTCGTTGGTATGACGTGCAGAAAGTCATTCGGAGCGAGTTCGTGTGAACTTGAGCCGGCTTTGGCGAACCGCGCAAGTTTTGAATTCTGGGTCGTTGATGGGTGGCGATAGGCACGTCCTATCTGTCACCCTTTTGAGGTTCCGCTATGCGTATCCGTCGATCCCACCTAGTTTTAGCGGGTTTGCTTGGGACATTTTTCGCGTTCAGTCCCGCCATTGGTTTGGCCCAACGCGATCAAGATGTCGAAGTCTTGGCCCGTGGCCCGGTCCACGAAGCGTTTGCAACCACCGCCGAAGCTCCGACGGCGGGAGTTTTAGTTCCGAAAATCCCACCGGCTCCGGTTGAGGAACTCCCACCCGACCAAAAACCGGCGGGCGACAACGTACAGTGGATACCCGGCTATTGGCACTTCGACGAGGAACGCACCGACTTCATCTGGATCAGTGGGTTTTGGCGTGTGCCTCCCCCCGGACGAGTTTGGCTGCCCGGTAGCTGGCGCGAAATGCGTGGCGGCTGGCAATGGGTCCACGGCTTCTGGCAACAACCCTTACCCGAACAGGCCGAACTTGAATACCTCCCACCGCCACCCGTGCAACTGGAATACGCACCCAGCATACCTAGCCCCTCACAGACCAGTTTCTACATCCCCGGTTCGTGGGTGTGGCGGAATCATTACGTCTGGCGCCCCGGCTTCTGGGTGGAACACCGCATCAATTGGGTTTGGGTACCAGCCCACTACCGCTGGACGCCCGGCGGGTACATCTTCATTGACGGGTATTGGGATCACCCGATAGCGGGACGTGGGGTGCTGTTCGCCCCAGTCGTATTTGCTCCGTCCGTGATAGCGCGACCAGCCTATCTCTACACACCGAGCTACGCGATCTCGAATGATTGCATGATGGGTGCGATGTTCACCCGCCGCGGTTGGAACTGCTATTACTTCGGCGATTACTTTGAACCGCGGTACACCACGATCGGGTACAACGCCTGGTGTGGTAGCGCCCGTGGCACCAACTTCGCGGTCAGTGTCGGTTTCGGCCGTGCGTCCAACTACGACCCACTCTGGAGCTACTACCAAGTTGCTTACCGCTCCGACCCTACCTTTGTCACGAACATCAATGCGATTTACGTCGGTCGGTTCAACGGCGAAGTCCAACGCCCACCCCGCACTTTGGTTACCCAAAACACGGTCGTGAACAACATCACGAATGTCACGAACGTAACCAACAACGTGACCAATGTGACTAACACTGTGAACAACAAGACAGTCAACAATAACGCTGTCAGCAATTCACTGCTGATGGTGCAACCGCTGAAGACGATTCAGCAAACGAATACCAGCCTTGTGTTGAAGCCGGTACTGAAAGACGAGCAGCTTCAAGAGCAGAAGATGGCCAAGCAGTTGCGAGACGTAGGCGTTCAACGGGATAAAGCCGAGACCAAACTGGCGGATCGCCAGACCGGGCCGATGGTTGCCACAGACAAGCCTCGGCAGATCAAGCTTGATGTGCCGAAGACGGTCGTGGCACGGGCACAAGCACCGGCTGCCCCCGAAAAGGCTCCACCACCACCGGCACCGACCCAACTTGCGGAACTGAAGAACCGCACGCCGAACACCATCCCACTCGCAACCGAACTCACGAAGCCCGTGAATCCACCTGTGAACCCGATGGTGCCAACGGCAGTGAAAGAAGCCACTAAGCCCGCAACTGGAATTAGCCCGACGGTGATTCAGCCAGTCAAGCCTTTCGTGCCGATGGTGCCGACTAAAGTCGATCCAAAACCGCAGGTTCCGGTTCAGCCGTTACCATTGCTGACACCTGTTACTGGTGCGAAACCTGTTCTGCCGGTAACGCCTCCGCCACTACCGGGAGCTAAACCAGTTCAAGAAGTGAAGCCTCCGGCTCCGCTACCACCGATGCCGCAACCACCGAAGCTTGGGCTTCCCCCGATCCAACCGAAGCCAATGATTGTAACGCCACCAGTGTCGATTCCACCGATTCAGCCCGTGGTGAACAGGGAAGTGAAGTTGCCACCGCCACCGATGCCAGCGTTGCCAACTCGTAACCTTCCACCGTTGCCGGCCAACAACCCGATCCCGATGGTCAAGCCCGCGCCACCGCTGCCACCACCGGCACCAATGAAGCCACCGGCGCCTCCGCCGAAGGCTGAGAAGAAAGACGAGAAGAAGAACCAATAACAAATGAAACCGCCGCAGATCACACTGCGGCGGTTTCATTTCAGTCCGCGACTCGCTTCGTGATGCCGCCGTAAAAGTCGATCCGTCGGTCCCGGAAGAAGGGCCAGTTACGACGCACGTCTTCCATGAGCTTGCGGTTGCATTCCACGACGATCACTTCATCTTTGTCAACGCTGCCTTTCTGCAACACACGCCCGAACGGGTCGGACACAAACGACCCGCCCCAGAATTCAATCCCGCCGGTGCGGTCGCCGTCGGGCGGCAACTCGTGGCCGATGCGGTTGACACCCGCGATGTACGTACCATTGGCAATGGCGTGACCACGCATACTGGTTTCCCAGGCAGATTGTTGGGCTTCGCCGTACTCGGCTTTTTCTTTCGGGTGCCAGCCGATCGCGGTCGGGTAGAAGATCACTTCCGCACCTTGCAGCGCCGTCAATCGCGCCGCTTCGGGGTACCACTGGTCCCAGCAGATGAGCGTGCCGACCTTGGCATACTTCGTGTTGAACACCTTCCACCCGAGATCGCCGGGGGTGAAGTAATACTTCTCGTAGTAGAGCGGATCATCGGGGATGTGCATCTTGCGGTACAGTCCGAGTAACGTGCCATCAGCGTCGTAGACCGTGGCGGTGTTGTGGTAAACACCCGGCATCCGCTTCTCAAAGATGGACCCGATCACCACGACGCCGTTGGCTTTGGCCGCCGCTGCCAGCCGATCCGATGATGGACCCGGAATCGGTTCGGCGAGATCGAAGGTTGCGGTGTCTTCTTTTTGGCAAAAGTACGGCCCGAGGAACAATTCGGGCAAACACACGATCTGCGCGCCCTGTTTGGCGGCCGCACGGATTGCCGCTTCCGCCTTATCGAGGTTCGGCCCTGGTTGCGGGTCGCACTTCAACTGAACTAGCGCAATCCGAAACGTATCGCCCATCAGATTCTCCGTTCATCGAGCTAACCCGTTGCACTTTGGCCGCGTGCCATCTACCCTTTCATCTATCTCCCGATTTTGTTGTACGGCGGCCACTCCCCGCCGAACACGCCTTAACCAAGGTGCATCATGGCATCGGCCAGCCCGAACATCACCAGCGTCCTCAAAGAGACGCGCGTTTTCCCGCCGTCTCAGGCGTTTGCGTCTGCTGCCCACATTTCCAGTGCCGCCGAAGCGGATTGGCTACGGCAGTGGGCCGAGAACGAACCCGATGAGTTCTGGGCCGAAATGGCGAAGTCGCTGCACTGGTTCAAAACTTGGGACACGGTGCTGGATTGGTCGAACGCGCCGCACGCCAAGTGGTTCGTCGGCGGGCAACTGAACGTGAGTGACAACTGCATTGATCGGCACTTGGCGACCAAGAAAGATTGCCCCGCGATTCTGTGGGAAGGTGAACCGGGTGATCGCCGCACGTTGACCTACGCCGAACTTCACCGGGAAGTGTGCCAGTTTGCCAACGTGCTGAAGTCGCTCGGCGTACACAGCGGCGACCGCGTCACGATCTACATGCCGATGGTCCCGGAAGCCGCCATTGCGATGCTGGCGTGTACTCGAATTGGTGCCGTGCATTCGGTCGTGTTCGGCGGGTTCTCGGCGGAAGCCGTGGCCGACCGTAACAACGACGCCCAGGCCAAAGTCATCATCACCGCCGATGCCGGTTGGCGTCGCGGCAAGATCGTTCCGCTGAAAGCGAACGTCGATGACGCCTTGCTGAAATCACCCACGGTCACGACGTGCGTCGTGTTCAATCGGTGTCAACAACCCATCGAGATGAAGCCGGGGCGTGACGTGTGGTGGCATGAACTGATGGCGAAAGCCTCCGCCGATTGCCCCGCCGAACCGCTCGACAGTGAACACCCGCTGTTCATCTTGTACACCTCCGGCAGTACCGGGAAACCCAAGGGCGTGCTGCACACTACTGGCGGGTTTTTGCTCGGGGCGTCGCTGACCCACAAGTGGGTCTTCGACATCAAGGATAACGACATCTACTGGTGTACCGCCGATGTCGGGTGGGTCACGGGCCACAGTTACACCGTGTACGGCCCGCTGGCGAACGGCTCGACCGTCGTGATGTACGAGGGCGCGCCCAATCACCCGCAAGAAGACCGCTTCTGGGACATCATTGAAAAGTATCGTGTCACCGTTTTCTACACGGCGCCGACGGCGATTCGCGCGTTCATGAAGTGGGGCGACAAGTGGCCGAAGGGGAAGGATCTCTCGTCACTGCGGTTGCTGGGTAGCGTCGGTGAGCCGATCAACCCGGAGGCGTGGATGTGGTATCACGAGATGATCGGCGGCGGTAAGTGCCCGATCGTGGATACGTGGTGGCAGACCGAAACGGGGGCGATCGTCATTTCCCCGCTGCCCGGCGTGACGCACACGAAACCGGGAAGCGCGACGCAACCGCTGCCGGGCTTCAGCGCCGACCTGCTCGATTCCACGGGCCAGCGCATCGGGGTGGGCGGTGGGCTGCTCGCCCTCACGAAACCATGGCCGTCGATGCTGCGCACCATCTGGGGCGACGACGCGCGCTACGTCCAGACGTACTTCACGAAGTGGGAGGGCCGGCCGGACCTCTACTTTCCGGGCGATGGCGCGAAGCGCGACGACGACGGCTACTACTGGATCCTGGGCCGCGTCGACGACGTCCTGAATGTCGCGGGCCATCGCATCGGCACCATGGAAGTGGAGAGTGCGCTCGTGGAACACCCCGCCGTGGCCGAGGCGGCGGTGGTGGGGAAGACACATGAGCTCAAGGGCCAGGCGATCGCGGCGTTCGTGACGGTGCGCGATGGCATCACGCCGTCGCCGTCACTGCGCGACGAACTGCGCGAGTTCGTGGCGCAGAAGATCGGGGCGCTGGCGCGGCCCGATGACATCATTTTTTCGGCGGATCTTCCCAAGACACGATCGGGAAAGATCATGCGGCGGCTCCTGCGCGACATTGCCGAAGGGCGGGCACTGGGCGATACGACCACGCTGGCCGACCCGGGCGTGGTGGCCTCGCTGAAGGAGCAGTACGAGGACAAGGAGGGGTAGCGGCGCCGGGAGTTCCCCGGGAAGCTGTGACGGATCCAGCGTTCGTTTGGGTAGCACAGGTACCCGCGACCGGAGGTGCACCTCGTGGCATTCCCCATCCGACGGACACGCGCAACGCTCCCGACCCTCGCACTCGCCGCGCTGGCGCTCGGCTCTACCTGCGACGGTGCCGGTCTCGTGCTGCCGCCCTATCGCGACCGGATTTCCCCGGGCACCTGGGGCGGCGACAACGCCGGCGCGATCGTGACCGACTCACTCACCCACGTGCATGTGGGATGCACGTTCGGCGACATCGCCGGCGTGGTGGCGCTCGACGCCAACGGACGGTTCACGCGGGACGGCAGTTATATGCTGCGCGCGTATCCGATCGCGGTGGGGCCGACGGTGCCGGCGCAATTCACCGGCCGTGTGGAGGGCTCCATACTCACCATCGAGATCGCCGTGAACGACACCGTGGAAAAGAAGCAGGTGCGGCTCGGACCGGTGCGGGTCGTGTACCGCCGCGATCCCCGCATGGGTCCCTGCCCGATCTGCCGCGTGCCTCGGCGATCGTCCTGACCGGCACGAAACCTCCAGGGCAAACCGGTCGTCTTCTCCTCATGATGCTCCGCTCACTGTTTCCGGAATCGCTCTTCCCCCGCAAGCTGCAGCCGGCAGCCGACCGGCGCCTGCGCCTCGCGCAGGCGCGCGCCGAGGAAGCGATCGTGCGCACGCACGTCGAGAACGCGCTCACGTTCGTCGATACCCTGGCCGACGAGCTGCCGTTCGACCGGGCGATCGACAGCTACGTCCGCGTCATGGGCGTGGCGGAGCCGCTGGCAAGGACGGTGGTGACCCGCGTCCTTGTAGTGCTCGGCGAGGAACTGCTGCCGCCCAAGCGTGCGGTGGAATCCGCGCAGGACGAGATGCGGCCGCGCCTGCGACTGTCCGACGCGTCGGACCGTTCCAGGGTCCCGCGTCGCGCCTAGGGTGCGTTAGCCGCCCAGCTCGTACTCGCTCTGCACGAGGCCACTCGGGTACGGCCGGGTCGCGACGTGCCGGAGCCGCAGGTCGTGCGGCAGGTGGCCGAAGAGCGGGATGCCCGCCCCGAGCAGCACCGGCACCCGCGTGATGATGAGCCGGTTCACGAGTCCCGCGAGCAGGAACCGCTGGATGGTGATGCCGCCGTCGATGTACAGCCGGCTGGCGCCCGTGGCGGCGAGTTTCGACACGATCTCGGCGGGAGCTCCCCCCATCTGCTCGACGACGCCGCCACCGGCCGCGGCCAGGTCGACCGGCCGGCTGCTCAGGATCACGACGCGCCGCTCACCATACGGCCAGGCGCCAAATGTGAGCACCTTCTCGAAGGTCATGCGCCCCATCACGAGCGCGTCTACGCTGGCGATGAACTCGTCGTAGCCGTGAGGCTCGGGGTCCTCCGGCAGCCAGTCGAGCCCGCCGTCCGGCCGCGCGATATAGCCATCCAGACTGGTGGCGATGAAGACGGAAACCGTCATGGATGGCCAGTGCGCAACTCCCGCACGCTCATCACGAACAGCACGAGCACGAGCAGCGCACTCACGACGCAGAACCGGCAGATCGCGTGAATCTCCGCGACTTCGAGCCAGGTCAGCCACGCCGAAAAAAGGACGCCCCACCCGCTGACCAGCACGAGGGCGACGCTCACCGCGCGCGATGGCGCGAGTACCGGGAACGAACCTGCGAGCGACGTCCCGAACATGGCGAGGTAAAACGCCACGCCCCAGATCGCGACCGGCTGTCCGAGAAACGTCGCCCACCGGCTGGCCTGCACGCGCTCACACTCCCCCGTTCCGCACGCGAGCGACCCGATGAAGCCGAGCTTGTACAGCGCGAGGTAGGTGGAGAGGAAGACGCCCGCCAGCGCGAGCACCGCGATGGTGTTGCGCCGGGTCACTGCGTGGTGGCCTTCTTCGCCGACGGACGCGCGGCGGGCGAGGCACCCGAGTCGCGCCGCGGAGCCTTCGCGAGCGCCTCGTCCACATACCGCTTGAATGCGTCATAGGCCACCGGACCGCTCGGCACCATCTGGTCGCCGATGATGAAGGTGGGAGTTCCGCCAATCTTTCGGCGGGTTCCCTCCGCGGCGTTGGCCTTGATGCGGGCCGTGTGCGGCTGCGTCGCCAGGCAGGCGTCCCATTTGGCGAGGTCGAGGCCCAGGTCGGTGGCGTAACGCCGGAACACGGACACCGGGTTGCTGGTGGCCTCCATGTTCCACTTGTCCTGTTCGGCGTAGAGCCGGTCGTGCATCTCCCAGAACTTGCCCTGGTCGGCCGCGCACGAGGCCGCGGTGTGCGCCGTCCAGCTGTTCTTGTGCTGTGGAAGCGGAAAGTCGAAGTAGCGAAAGGCCACTGTACCGGTATTCACGAGCCTCGCCCGGATGTCGGGCTCGGTGACGTTCGCGAAGCTCCCGCACCCGGGGCATTCGAAGTCGCCGAACTCGATCACCTGCACCGGCGCATTCGCGTTGCCCAGCAGGTAGCCCTCCGCCGTGCCGGCCGGCACGTTGGGATCGACCGTGAGCGCGCGGGCCCCCGGACGCGTGAGCGTATAGCCCAGCACCGCCACACCCACGACCGCCACGAGCACGAGCAGGCCGATGAACGGCTTGTTGTCTTTTTTCTGGACGGAGACTTTGGCCACGGTGGTTGCCTCGGGCGGCGAGCGGCAACGGCCGCGCGCGGAGTGGACGAACGGCGAGCAAATGTGACGGAGAAGGTAGCGCCTCACCGTGCGCCATGACAGGTTGCACGCGTGCAGATTCCTATCGGCCCGGGCGAAATGCACGTCGAGCGCTATGGCTTCGGCGACCGCGCGGTGGTGTTGTTGCACGGATTCGGCACGTCGGCGTTTCTCTGGCGCCACGTCGCTCCCGCGCTGCCGCTCGGCCA
>JAYVXO010000068.1:0-6994 GCA_043785105.1 Fimbriiglobus sp. | reverse complement strand
CCAAGACCCGCTCGCCGTCGTCCAACGCCTGTGGCCCCGATTCGACCTCGATCCCGAACTCGAAAAACTCGGATTCTCAAGCTGAACTGGGTTTAGCTCCCGCCCGATGCCATGCTTTTGCTGTGCTTCGTGAACGGCCAAATCCGCCAGATAGCAAATGTAACTGAAGTCCGTCAACGACCGCGCGATGCCCACCAGAGCATCACCCGACCAAGCCGTGACGACGAGATTCGCGTGCCGCAGCATGTCGTTCATCGTGGCCCGGTCATCCACTGGGCGCCGCAATCCCAGTGTCGAGACACGATACAGTTCGATGACTTGATCGAGGTCCAGACAGTTGCCGACGCGGTATTCAATCGTGTTCATGGTGGCAATCGTTTAGCGGTTCACGGCGGCGTTCTCGCCGGTTGCGGTTGGCCGGTACGGCCCGGTCGTCAACTCGATCAGCGACGCGACCAATCCCTTCGCGGCTTCGGTGCGGCGACCGGGCCACAGTAGCGCCCGCCAGTACCACTTCGCCGCCGCTCCCGGTTCGGTTTTGCGCAACGTGTACCCCAGTGAGCGGTACGTGGAGGCGTACCCTTCACCGATCAGTCCGTGGGAGAGTTCGTTCTGCAAGCCGCGTCGGAAGATGGCTTGCGTCATGATCGAATCGGCGGTCAGGACGCGGTCGGTCAGCTTCTGGGACAAGTTGCCGTGGCCAGTGCGGTAAAGCACAAGCGGTTCGTCCACGCACTGGAACTCGTAGTGCCGCGCCACCCGCAGCCACAGGTCGTAATCAATCGCCAAATCCCATTGCGGATCGAACCCGCCGAGGTGCTCGAACACGTGCCGACGGATCACTACCGACGAGAAGCAGACGAAGTTGCGCAGAAAAATCTTCGGCAACACCCGACCGCGTGGCGGCGTGACAACGGTTTGTTGGGCGTTCGCTGTCAACGGGTTGTCATTTTCGTCGAACAGCGACCGCAGGCAGAAGCACACCCCGCACGCGGGGTGTGCGTGCAAGACATCGAGTTGCTTCTCCAGCTTCGTCGGCAGCCATGCATCATCGGCGTCCAGGTACGCGATAAACGCCCCGCGACTGAGCCTTGCGCCGAGGTTCTTCGCCCGCGACTGGCCGAGTTGATCCGAACGCACATAGCGAACCCGCCGATCCGCCAAGTACGGCTGCACCTCGCTAATGGTGTCGTCCGTAGAGCCGTCGTCCACGATAATGAGTTCCCAATCGGTGACCGTTTGCCGCAGCACCGAACCGATAGCCAACGGCACGAACCGGGCGTAGTTCTTCGCCGCCATCACGACGGAAACGAGGGGAGAGAGGTTCGGTGTCATACGCTCAGCGCCTTCAGGTGTTCGGTGGCGACTTTGGAGATACAGAAGCGGTATTTGCCCGACGGCTCTTGCGGAATCAGGTCCACAAACTCCAAGTCGTGCCGCATCGTTGGCCCGAACATCTCATGTACCAGTTTGGTGATTTGTCGCTGACTCGCATCGCCGAAGGTCGGGTCTTTGACAATCCGCAATCGCAAATACGTCTGCGTTTCCTGGACGATTTGCAACTGCGCGATGCCGTCGATCCGCATGGCGAAGTTTTCGGTGAGCGAAATCCCGGAGATGAGGTTGCCCGCCGGCGTGACGACGTAATCCGCGTCGCGGCCCTCAATGCGATCGAACATCGGCAGCCCACGACCGCACGGGCACGCATGACAAGACGGTGTCACAACATCGCCGATCTGGTAGCGAATCAACGGCATCGCCAAGTTCGATAGGTCGGTGATGAGCAGCTTGCCGGGCACCGATCCCGTACTCATTACCTCCGTGTACACCGATTCCGCAGCAACGTGGAGGCCGCGATGCTGTTCGCATTCGCAGGCAATCAGGCTAACCTCTTCGCAGCCGTAGCGGTTGGTCACCTTGGTGCCGAAGACCTGTTCGATGACAGTCCGTTGCCAGTCGTGCAGCGGCATCGCGGTGGAAATGATGCCGTTGGGGCGGATGTCGTCGATGCCCATTTTCTTGAGTTGACAGGCCACGAGGTACAGCGAATGGGCGTGGCCAAAAATGAGGCCGGGGCGGTGCCGCCGAAGTGCCGTGGCGAACTCGCGGATGCGGTCGTCGTTGAGTTGAATGGTGTCGAGATACACGGCCCGATCGACGACACGATTCGTGATGCGTCCCCGTAAACCGAAGTGCCGGTACTCCGGGTTGCCCCACACTTTCGCCACCCGTTGCCCCAACCGCCAGCCGGACCATTGATCCGCCCGCATCGTGCAAGCCGTCTTCCACTGCGCCCCGTTTTCGTCCAGGTACACCCGCAACGGCACGCCGGTGGAACCCGACGTTTTCTTCACCCGCAGCGTCGCGGCGGCGAACGCGGTCGAACGCAGTTCGTCGTTGTGCTCGCGGATGTCGGTCTTGGTCAGGATCGGAAAGTGCCGCAAGTCGTCGAGCATTTTCACGTCACTCGGGTGAACGCCAGCGGCGCTCCAGACCCGTTGGTAATACGGCACCGTCTCCCAGGCATGTTGCAACGTCGCCTGCAACCGCACGAGCTGCTTCGCCCGCACGACTTCGGGCGTGTCGAATTGCGTGCGCTCCAAATCCCGAAGGTATTTCAGGTGCCGACTCCGTCGCCGAATCGCAACGAGCGGTTGAATGACGTGCCGGTTCAACGTGTCGAGCATCCGTGCCCCCTAGTTTCACTCTTTACCGCGAAGCGACGACGTGAGTCGCTGGGTGAATCTCGCCCGTTACCGCGAAGCGGTTGCAGACAATAGCCCAGGGTCGCGCTTCGCGCACCCTGGGTATACAACCGAGTGTCAATAGTACCCTGAAAGGGTTCCATCGTTTACCGGGGCGATGCAACCGCTTCGCGGTAGACGAACTTCCGAATCCGGACCCAAGGTGCGCTGCGCGACCCTGGGCTATTGTCTGCAACCGCTTCGCGGTAACGAGCGCGATTGACGCAACCGCTTCGCGGTAAAGCGCGGTCCACCCGGCGACTCACGCCGTCGGTTCGCCGGGAATTAACCCAGCAACGACCGCTGCCATTCGATCTGTTTCGCCAACCCCTCTTCGAGGCCGGTGCTTGGTCTCCAGCCGAGGTGGCGGTAGAGCTTGGTCACGTCGGCGGCGGTGGCCACTTGGTCGCCTTGGCGGTTGGGGTGGCGGTCGATTTTTGCGGGCTTGCCGCTGATGCGTTCGATATTGCGGATCACGTCAATGATCGTCGTCAGTTCGCCTCCGCCCAGGTTGAAGACTTCACCTGGCATCGCGTTGAACCCGGTCAGTTGCGTGGCTTCCACACAATCGCTGATGTACGTGTTGCCGCGAACTTGGAGGCCGTCCCCGGTCAGTTTGATCGGGTTGCCCCGCAGCACGGAGTCGATGAACAGGTTGTACCCCATGTCCGGGCGTTGTCGCGGGCCGTACACGCTGAAGAACCGCATCACCACGGTGGGCACGTTGAATTCATCGAGGTAAACCCTGGCGAGTTGTTCCCCGGCGAGCTTCGTAATGCCGTATGGCGAACTCGGTCGCGTCGGCAGCGATTCATCCCCGGAGGCGTATTTGCCGTACACCGACGACGTGCTGGCATACAGGAATTTCTTGAGTGACGTTCGCCCCTTCAAGGCTTCCAACAGCCGATGCGTGGCCACGAGATTGTGCCGGTTATACAAGTCGAAGTCGGTCCAACTCTTCATCAGCCCCGGATATGCTGCGAGGTGAAACACGTACTCCGCGTTGCCCACGACATCCGCGAGCGGGTCGGCGCTCAGGTCAATTTCGTGGAACGTGAAGTTCGGGTGGTCCCGGAACCCGGCGAAGTTTCGTTCCTTGATCGGCCGCGCATAATAGGCCGTGAAGCAATCAACGCCGACGACGCGGTGCCCGTCCTGCAACAACCGCTCGCACAAACTGGAGCCGATAAACCCCGCACAGCCCGTCACCAAAACCTGCATGATGAATCCTCAAAGGTGCGGAAGTCTAGCACGCGCCCCAAAGGCATGGCAACGCCGATTCGCCAGACCTGTCAGACAAATCCATTTTTACTGCTGAGTCGCTGAGCGCGCAGAGCAATTCCAAAAACCACCAGATTATCTGGTGGTCAGAGAAAGAATGCTAACCACAGAGGCACCGAGACACCGAGAAAGCCATTCAAATTGTTATGGTTCTCTCGGTGTCTCGGTGGCTAACGCTTGTTATTTATAGCCTTCTACCAGCGCGTTCATTTCCCGGTCTTCTTCGCAGGTGGTTTCATCGCGGCTGTTCCGGCCTTCCAGATGTCGATGGGCACGTCGTTCGACTGCGCGGAACAGGGGGTGCTTCGCCTGTTCGACACGAACGGTTGCTCCGCTTCGAGATTCTTCGTTTCGCCGCTGTCGTCGTTCAGGTTGAAGCGTTGTTGCTTCGGTAATTTGCTCGCATCGTCGCGGTTGGGGCGTGGCGAATTCCAACCGCCGGAACCGGGACACAGGTAGAGAGTAGTGTCTCAGTTTGGCTCCGATCGAGCAGAAATTACGGGCATCTACCTGCAAACTGAGTCACTACCCGGTGGCGAACCATTTCCTTGTCGGGGTGTCTGGGTCAAGTGTCGTCGGCCCTGTATCAAAAAGAGACGGTGCGTCATGGATCAGCACATCAACGAAGATCAGCCCTGCTTTCGAGATCATGAGTAAACGCCGCAAGGGCTTCCCCTCCGAGACGCAGGTGAAACGAGGCGAACGAGTCGTTCACGGCGATAAGGAACTGTTGGAGAAGGTCGGACGCAACGACCCCTGCCCGTGCAGTTCTGGCAAACTGTTCAAGAAATGCTGCCGCAACACCGGCTGCTTTCGACGGCGTGAATCGGGATTACTACTTTCAGGGAATGAAATCACCGTCGCGCTCGGCTACGTCGAAATCTGGCTTTCTTCAGCGGTTCGCCCAGGTGATGGAGAGTTGCAGCGCCGTGGCGAGTGACACCCACACGAAGTACGGCACCTGGGCCACCGCCGCCCATCGGTAGTGCGGCCAAATGGCGACCATGCACCAGAGGATCGTGGACCACACGATCAGGATGTCGGCGGCTGCCAGTGACAAATTGCGAAGCCCGAACTGAATCGGCGTGAAGATCAAGTTCGCCACGAGGTTGAGGGCGAACGGCAACGCCACCAACCAAGGAACTTTCCGGCGGATCGCTTGGACGAACACGAACCCGAAACTGACGACGATGACGGGGTAAAGAATCGACCAGATCGTCCCAATGTGCCTGGCGCGGGCGTCCAGGAGGGCTTCACTAAACCGTTGTACCATTCGATCCAGGTCATTTTGGGTGCGCTTTCATGAGTGCTGTACCACGGCGATGAACGCCTCTCCCGCCTTCACAATGATAGGCACGGGCAAGTCCACCCAGCCGCCTTCGCCCACGATTGCCGTTGCCAGTAGTCCCAACCGCTCACCGGCGTCGGCGTCGAACTGGAAGACCGTCACCTGCCGACCGGCCTCAATGCCTTCGAGATGAAAGCGAGGGATGATCCGATCATCGGCGAATCGAAAGGTGAAGTGCGGATCGTGGTGGATAGGGATCATTTTCGATTCTCCGCGTCACTTAGCGAGGCTGGAAGCTGTCCCCCACTCCGCGCCAAAGACGAATTCCGCGAGGGGCTTCCGGCTCCGGGCTGACATGTCACGCTCTCGAAACTTTTCGGGCAGCAGGCCGGGGTCGGCGGCGTAGCCAATCGCCAGCCCGGTCAACGGCTGCACCCCCTCCGGGATGCGGTAGAGGTCACGAGCTTTGTCCGGGAGAATCCCAATCATCTGATGCACCGCCAGACCACGGGCGGTTGCTTCCACCGTCAAACTGGCACTGGCAAGGCCAAGGTCGTGAAGGGCTGCCGCGTTCGGCTTCCCGTTACGGCCAAAGTTCAGACTCGTGCAGCCGAGGGCCAACACGGGAGCATGGGCTGCCCAAGCCTGGTTGCCTTCGAGCAAGCAGGAGAGCAGGCGGTTGAACGCCTCCGGTTCCCTCTTGGTCGCCACGATGTAGTTCCAGGGTTGCTCGTTGTACGACGAGGCCGCCCACCGCGCGGCCTCGAACAGCGAGCGCAAGTCGTCTTCGGACACAGGTCGGTCGGCGAAAGCATAAGGACTCCACCGCTGGGCAAGCAATTCGTGGATCGGGTGGTCGGGGTGCGCGTGCTTCTGAGTGGTCATCGACTCTCCTCCTGGGATTGGGAACATCTGTTCAAGATCACGTTGCTCACTGCGGAGGGCTGATCTCGATTCCGTACTTCAGCACAATCGCCGAGTCGAACGAAGTGCTGCGTCAAAACAATTGCGATTCTACGTTCCCACAGGCTCGGCGACATTGCTATGTTGTGATTTCCTTGATCGAACTATCCGATCGCCACGACGGATTTCGTTGAAGCGATCAGGATCACAGAAAAACAACGTCCGTGCCAATCCTCAAGCCGCTGACGGCGTCGGCGGCGGTAGCATACGGCGGCGGCGTACTGTTTGGTAAAATGTGCCGAGAGTCCACTGCTGGGGCAAGCGGCCCCGGTGTTTGCGGGCCGTGTCAAGCCGGTGTCACTCAAGGAGTCGGCGGTCCAGCACGCGGAGTTGTTCGAGCCGATTGGACGGCTGAAGGTGGAGTTGGAGTGGTTGGAACAAAAGGCGGCCGCGGTCATGTGCGTGGAAGCGTCAGCCGGTTGAGCCGAACCACGAGGAGTTGCGTATCCGGCGTCGGTGCGAGTTGTTGGGGTTGGTGCGTTCGAGTTTCTACCGGGAACCGGCCCCGGCGTCGGCGGCCGACCTGGGGTTGATGGAGCGGGTGGATCGGTGGCACTTGGGGTATCCGTTTTTGGGGCGTCGAACGCTGGCCTTGCGCATGAGTTCGCCGGGGGAGGCGGTGACCCGGAAGCGGGTGCAGCGGCTGATGCGGGGAATGGGTCTGGGGTGCTTGTTTCCAACGCCGAAATGCACAGTGACATCGCGGTGTCACGAGACG
>JAYVXO010000067.1:0-6998 GCA_043785105.1 Fimbriiglobus sp. | reverse complement strand
CCATGCCCTGGGTGCTGGTTCCCTGGGCTGGTTGAACGCCCCTTTCAGGGCCGAAAACCAAGTGCGTTCATCCGCCTGAATCTTTTGTCGCATTCGATGTTTTTCTGATTCGTTCGATTCGTGTGATTCGTGGTGACATGACGACCTGGGGATTTCCGTGGCTCTTCCGATTGTTGCGATTGTGGGCCGACCGAACGTCGGCAAATCATCCCTGTTTAATTGGCTGGCCAACCGGCGCATCAGCATCGTGGACCCGACTGCCGGGGTGACGCGCGACCGCGTCATGACGACGATGCTTAGCGACGACCGCTACTTCGACCTGATGGATACCGGCGGGATGGGGATTGTTGATGTCGATAAGCTCGAAGCGGATGTCGAACGCCAAATCCGCATCGCCATTGATGAAGCGGCGATCGTGCTATTCCTGGTGGACATCCGCGATGGAAATGTACCCCTCGACCAAATGGTGGCCGAGCGCCTTCGCAAGGTAAACAAGCCGGTTATCTTCGTGGCGAACAAGTCCGACGACCCCAAACTCGATGTCGGCGTGAACGATTTTTATAGCCTCGGTTACGGTGAACCGCTCTGCGTGTCAGCGGAGCAGAAACGCGGCAAGGACGACATTCTTGACGCGATTGTCAAGAACCTCCCACCGAATGCGGACAATACCGCACCGGGTGAAATCGAGTTAAAAGTCGCCATCGTCGGGCGGCGGAACGTCGGGAAAAGCACCTTCATTAACAGCCTCGCGCAAGCCGATCGGGTGATTGTCTCCGAGATCGCCGGGACCACGCGGGATAGCATTGACGTGCGGTTCGTGCGCGATGAAAAAACCTTCCTCGCCATCGACACCGCCGGTGTTCGCAAGAAAAGTAGTCTGGCCACCGATGTCGAGTATTACAGCCTGCACCGGGCCGAACGGTCCATCCGCCGGGCCGATGTCGTGCTGCACTTCTTCGATCCGCGCCTGCGGGTGAGCCGGGTTGATAAGCAATTGGCCGAATACATCCTCGAAAATAAGAAGCCCGCGATCTTCGTCGTGAACAAGTGGGACTTGGCCAAGGACACGATCCCGACCCAAAAGTGGGCGGATTATCTGCGCACGACGTTTGCCATGCTTGATTACGTGCCGATCGCGTTCATCACTGCCAAGAGCGGCAAGAACGTGTATCGGCTGCTGAACCTCGCGCAACAACTGCACAAACAAGCCGGGCGGCGCGTCAAGACCGGCGAACTGAACCGCGTGGTCCAGCAAGCGATGCTGGCGAACAACCCGCCGATGCGCACCAACCGACATCCCAAGGTCTATTACGCCACGCAAATCGACGTTCACCCACCGACCATCGTGCTGATGACCAATGGCCCGGAACTGTACGACGAACCGTACCTGCGCTACCTGACGAAGTGCATCCGCGACAGCTTCCCGTTCGGCGAAGTGGCGTTGAAGTTGGTCTTGCGCGCGAAGGGCGAGAACGTCGGCGGCGGCAACGGGTTCAACGAAGAGTTCGAGGAACCCGCCATCGAGTTCCCCGCCAAAACCGGCGGCGATCCGAGCGACACGATGGTGCTACCCGACTTGGCGAACGAAGCGCCGATTGATTCCTTGGACCCAGTTCGGATGGAAGAACCCAAGACACCACTGACGATAACAAAACCGGCCAAAAAGCCAAAATCATCCACCGCAGGCAAGCCACGCAAAAAGAAGAAGCCCAAAACCGGCACCTGGGAGTTCTAACGAAGAATTTCAACCACGAATAACACGAATCAGACGAATGAAATCACAAGAATAATCAGTTGAGTCGATCTTGCCCTGTGGCCATTTCGCACAATTCTTGATTACGATTTTATTCGTCTGATTCGTGTTATTCGTGGTTAACACTCTGGTCTTACGGCTCGTCATGCACCACGGCGGCTGGCGGCTTCGGGGCATCCAAGTCTGACGTGTCGAGGCGGTTCTCGCTGTGCAGTTTGCGGAAGATTTCGACCGTCGCGCGGATGCCGGCTTCGAGGCTGGTCTTGGGCATCGCGCCCAAGTCCTTCGTGATGCCGTCGTCCGAAAGGTCGTAGGCGATGGCGATTTGTGATGTCCCCGTTGTGATGAGCTTCGCCGCGTCCGGAAGCACTTTTGTTAATGTTTTGTGGAAGTCTGCCAGCGTGATGACGGCACCCCGCAAGTTGTAACTTTTCGACCCGCTGTACGGGCGGGTCGCACTCAACACGAAGGCTTTGGCCACGTCATCGACGTACTGAAAATCGGTCCAACCGCCGAAGCTGATGTTGTATTTACGCCCCAACAAGCACGCCTTGATCGCCTTGGTGGGTTCGCTCGTCATGCCCAGATCGCGGCCCACGCCGTACACCGTCCACGGTCGTAGGCCGACGCTCGAAATCCCGTGGTCCTGGAAATAGATGCGGGCGTTGCCTTCGTTGCAGCACTTGAAGATGCCGTATTGTGTGCTGGGGATCAGCGGGGCGTCGTCGGGTTGAGCACCGGCGGGGTACTTGTCCGGGCTGCCGAACACAGCGGCGGAACTGGCGTACACGATCCGTTGCACTTGTCCACCGAGCGCCTTTACCGCTTCAAACACCGCGAGGGTACCGAGGACGTTGACCTTCGCCCCCAGCATCGGGTCGGTGCGGCACGTCGGCACTTGCAGCCCGGCGAGGTGGATGATGTGGGTGATTGCGTACTTCTTTAGCGCCGCCGTCAGTGCGGGCAAATCGGTGACATCACCGGGAACAAATTGCACCTTGCGAACTTGCTCGTCGGGCAGGATCAACCGCAACCGCCGGGCGTCTTCCCGTAGGTCGTAGACGAACACGTCGGCGTTGTCCGCCAACAAGTTCTTGGCAATCCACGCGCCGATGAACCCGTACCCGCCGGTAATCAAAAACCGCATCATGTCACCTTGTAGGCCGATTTGAAGTTGGGGTTGGTAGTTGTGGGCGGCATTGCTGGCATCCCGTTGGGATGCTTCGTGGTGGCAGACAATCGGCGACCTGGGGTGTCGCTGCGCTCAACCCCAGGCTAATGGCTGCAATCCCTCCGGGATAAAAACAACCCGAGGCTACACTCCGGGATCGAACCAACCTGAGGCATCCTGAAGGGATGCTAGCCATTAGCCTGGGGTTGAGCGCAGCGACACACCAGGTCGCAGCACCCCAACCGCGCCATGTCACTCGACCGAAGGTTCTTTTCGCATCGCACTTTCCGACACTGTTTCCTGCGCGACCTTGGCGAACGTCGCAATCTTGTCGCCGTCGTTGACGTTCATCACTTTTACGCCTTGCGTGTTGCGACCAACGATTCGGATGTCTTCCACTTTGGACCGCGTGACCATGCCTTGCACGGTGATGAGGATGATTTCGTCCCCGGCCCGGACGTCCGCGATGCCGATGACCGGGCCGTTTTTCTCCGTCACTTTCACGTCCTTGACGCCCTTACCGCCACGGCGTTGCAGGCGGTACCGCATCGCGGAGCGGTCTTGCGGCCCGTCTTCGCCTTCAACCGTTTCCGCGGGTTCGTCAGGCTCTTCGATCGGTTCGGCGTCGTCTTCCGGGGCCTCGTCATCAGTCATCGCAGCGACCAAGGCGAGCGGCGCGTTGGCACCAAACGGCGTGCGTTTGCCGTAGCCGTTTTCGCAAATGGCGAGCAAGAAACCTTCCGGGTCGGCGACCACCATGCCAACAATGACATCGTCCTTGCGAAGCTTGATGCCCTTAACGCCCTTGGTGTTGCGGCCCATTTCGCGGGCGTTCGCTTCGCTGAATCGAATCGCCATGCCCATCCGTGTGCTGAGGATCACTTCGTCACCCGGCTTGGTCAGCGCGACATCGATCAGCGCGTCGCCCTCTTCCAGGTTGATGCCGATGATGCCGCCGTTGCGCACGCGGCTGTAATCGGTCAGCGACGACTTCTTCACGAGGCCGTTCTTGGTGGCCATGAGCAGGTGTGAACCGTCGGTGAATTCCCGCACCGCAATCACGCGGCTGATCTTCTCGTCCGGCTTCAATGACAACACGTTGGCAATCGACCGACCCGCCGAAGTTCGGCTCGCTTCCGGTATTTTGTACACCTTCAGCCAGTACACTTGCCCGCGGTCGGTGAAGCAGAGCAGGTACGATTTCAACGTGGCGACGAAGAAGTGTTCGATGAAGTCGTTGTCCCGCAACCCGCCGGACACGCCCTTGCCGCCCCGGTTTTGCACTCGGTACGTGTCCACCGGCATCCGCTTGATGAAGCCCTCGTGGGACAGCGTGACCACGGCGGGGTCGTCGGAAATCAGTTCCTCGTAATCCACGTCGCCGCCGTCGTCCGTGATTTCGGTGCGGCGGTCGTTGCCGTACTTGTCGCGGATGTCTTCGAGGTCTTTGCGGATGATCCCCTTCACCACGTTATCGTCGCCGAGAATGACTTCGTAACCACGAATCAAGTCGCGGAGTTGCGTGTACTCCTTGAGAATCTCGCCGCTTTCGAGCGCGGCGAGTTGCCCGAGTTGCATCCGCACCACGGCTTCGGCTTGCGCTTCGGTCATCTTGTAAATCGCGGTCACGCCGAGTTCGGCTTGCAACGCCGCGAAGCCTTCGTCACTGATCGCCCGTTGCAGCACAGCGGCGGCGACTTCCATCAGTTGCAGTCGTTCCTTCGCCTCGGACCGGCTCGGCGACGTGCGACAAATCCGAATCACTTCGTCCAGCGACGAAATGGCGATGAGTTGCCCTTCCAGGACGTGCCCGCGCCGCTTGGCTTCTCGCAACAAGAACTGCGTGCGGCGGCGGATCACCTGAACGCGGTGGTCCAGGAATTTCTGCATCATCTCCTTCATCGACAAAAATTGCGGGCGGCCATCGACCAAGGCGAGCAAGCCGATGCTGATCGTCGTTTGCAGCGGGCTGTACTGGTAGATTTGGTTCAGGATCAGGTGCGGGTCGGCGCCGCGTTTGAGTTCGATGACCAGCCGGACGGGTTCACCGTTGCGGGCGGAGGACTCGTCACGGATGCCCGAGATGCCGACGATCCGTTCGTCTTTCACCAGCCTGCCGATGTCCTCGGCAAGCTTGTTCCGCGTCACTTGGAACGGCACTTCGCGGATGACGATGTGCGGCGTTTTCCCTTTGCCTTCTTCGACAATGTCTGCGCGTGCTCGCAAGGTCATACGGGACCGTTCACCCAAGTAGCCGCGGACGATCCCGTGGCGACCCATGATGATGCCGCCGGTGGGGAAGTCCGGGCCGGGGATGATCTCGATGAGGTCTTGCAGGGAAAGTTCTGGTTCGTCCTGTAACCGGATCAGCCCGTTGCAAACTTCACGGAGGTTGTGGGGCGGGATGTCGGTGGCCATGCCGACCGCGATGCCGTCGGAACCGTTCACGAGCAAGTTCGGGAACTTGCTGGGCAGCACGAGCGGTTCGCGGTATTTGCCGTCGTAGTTGTCGATGAAATCAACAGTGTCCGATTCCAAGTCCGCGAGCATTTCGGCTGCGGCAGGCATCAACCGCGCTTCGGTGTAACGGTGAGCGGCTGCCGGCAGACCCGCGACCGAGCCGAAGTTACCCTGACCATGAATCAGCTTCGACCGCAGCACCCAATCTTGTGCCATCCGCACGAGCGTGGCGTAGATGCTCGCGTCGCCGTGCGGGTGGTAGCGCTTCATCGTCTCGCCGATAATGCCCGCACACTTCGTCGTCGCCGATGTCGGGCTGAGTCCGAGGTCGTGCATCGCCACGAGAATGCGCCGTTGCGATGGCTTCAACCCGTCCCGCACATCGGGCAACGCCCGGCTCACCATCACCGATTGGGCATACGTGAGGTAGCTATCCCGCAATTCGTCCACAATATCGAGGCCGTCGATGGGGGCTAGGCCATCGAGCAGGGTGTCAATCGGGGGGGGAGTCAAGTCGGCCAAGCTGACCTCCTCGGTCAGACCGGGAAGAAAGGTGCGGTGGTGCAATAGTAGTCGTTTATTCTATGAAAAACGGGGTATTGGACCACACATAACTGGCTGTGAGTGGAGAAGTTAGCCATCTTCGACGCGCTTTGTGCTACTTCCCGGCAACGGCCGTCGGTAAACTGACTTTGCGTGAAACCGGAATCAACGGCGGCAGCGAAACATGAAGGACGGCAACAACCGCAAACGGCTCTGGTTACCGCCGGCGTCGGCTGGCCCGGACGGGCTGGTCGGCGTGGGCGGCGACCTGCGACCGCAGACGTTGATCCGCGCTTATTCCGAAGGCGTGTTCCCGTGGTTTAACGACGGCGACCCGATTTTGTGGTGGTCACCGACGCCACGCGGCATCTTCGAGTTCGACCAAGTTCACGTCTCCCGGTCGCTGCTGAAAACGCTCAAATCAGGCCGATTTCGCATCACGATCAACCAGGATTTTGCGGCGGTGATCCAGGCGTGTGCGAACGCACGGGACGAAGGCACCTGGATAACGGCGCGAATGATTGATGCGTACACCACGCTCCACAAACTCGGCTACGCCCACAGCCTCGAAACCTGGGTGCGTGACGAACCGGATACCGACTGGCTGCTGGCGGGCGGCATTTACGGCGTGGCGATCGGCGGGTTGTTCGCGGGGGAGTCGATGTTCTTCAACGTAACCGACGGCTCCAAAGTCGCCCTCGTCGCCCTCGCCCACCACCTACGAAAACGCGGCTACACCCTCTTCGACACACAAATGGTCACCGAACACACCACCCGCATGGGCGCCCTCGAAATCCCCCGCGCCGAGTACCTCGAACGGCTCGAACACGCCGTGGCAAAGACCGAGATCACGTTCACCTAACCTGGATCAATCACCACGAATCACACGAATTAGACGAATAATCTTAGCGGCCAAGAAGTTGGGCACGCGGTATCCGTGCTAGCTCACTCTGTTCTTAACAATTCTGTCTTCTTAGGCCGTGTTGATTGAAGGCGGGTCAACGACGGCGGCCTGAAAATCTCATTTGAGCCAGATCATTGTTGCGGCTAGCAAGACCATCCCCAGAAAGT
>JAYVXO010000066.1:0-48956 GCA_043785105.1 Fimbriiglobus sp. | reverse complement strand
TTCTCTGTGGCTCTCTGTGCCCTCCGTGGTGAATCCGGTTTTCATCTTCCAAGAGCCATTCGTTGCATCAGTCCGGAAATTACGAATTCACGAACTCGACCATCTCGGGTTTCGGATCGTAGAGCCGCAACAGCAGGTGTTCCTGGCAATAATCTTGGCAATCAATGATGAGCGTTTCTTCGCTGCGTTGGACGGCGTGGAGAAAGTACATCAACACCAGACTGAGCGCGAGCGCTATGAACGTGCAATCGAAGGCGATGGCGAGTTGGTCGGTGGCGGACTTGATGAACTTCGCCATCTCCGCTTCTTGCGAACTCGCCATGCTCATGCCGCCGGCCAGACCGCGAACCGTGCCGAGGAAGCCGATTGCGGGAATGGCCCACGCCAAATAGTTCACGGTGCCCATCGTCGTGACCAACCGCGACGACTCGACATCGGCTTGGTTGCGGACCACCTCGGCGACATCGGGGGCGGCTTTGCTGATGGCGTATTTATTCAATCCGAGGCGGATCATGTTCGCCAAAATGTACGGCCCACTGCGTGCGGAGACGGTGTCTACTTTGCGCGACAATGGCCGTGAGTCTTCCGGCAAGATGCGGGCGCCTTCGTCCGTTGGTAGCAGGTCGTGGGCAAACGCTCGACGTTGCCGAACCACTTCGCGCCAACGGCTGAACAGGATCAGGCTCGCCCAGGCGAAACAGAAGTAACAGGCGGCTTGCTCGGGGCCGATGAACAATCGGCCCAGCCGTTCCGGGTTCCACTTCGCCAAGAATGCTTCGCGGCTTCCGATGGTGCCGGTGTAATTCCACAGCGGAACGACAACGACGGCCACAATCACCAGTGCTACAACCAGTAGCACCCACTCGCGGACGGGTCGGTGCGTGGATTGAATCGACATCGTGTTCCTTTCCCTGTCACACTGGCAAGAGCCTGCGTCCCATTGTTGCGTGCCAACGGGACAGGTCAAGCACTTCAGCGAAAGCATTTGAATTTCTGGGTGGCCCATTGCCGTCGGTGCTAGCGACGGGGTAAGCTGCGTAACCGAACGTCTCAACCCGTGTAGCAACTACCGGAGTGCCTGTTGTGCAATTTACCAAAACTGTCCCCGTTGGGCTGATTGTATTGTTTGGAATGACGCTACCCGCGTTGTCGCAACTGAAGGATGCGCCGCACAAGGACGGGTTCCCGAAGTTCAAGGTGCAAGAAGTCCTCGCGGATTTAACCATCGGCTACGCCGTCATCACGGCGGACGTGAACGGGGATGGCAAGCCGGACATCGTGATCGTGGACAAGCATCGGGTGCTGTGGCTGGAAAACCCGACCTGGAAACGCCGCATCATTTTGGAGGGCAAAACCAAACCGGACAACGTTTGCATCGCAGCGGCGGATTTTGACGGGGATGGCCAAATCGACTTCGTGATCGGCGCCGGCTGGAAGCCGTTCGACACCAAAACACCCGGCACGCTGCAATGGGTCAAGCGCGGGAAAACGCTGGATGACGAATGGTCGATGTACCCGATTCCGTGCGACGAACCCACTGTCCACCGTGTCCAAGTCGGCGACACCGACCACAACGGTAAACCGGACATCATCCTGGCCCCGCTCATGGGTCGTGAATCCACCGCCGCGAAAAACTGGATGGACGGCCGCCCGGTCCGCATCCTTTCGTACCCCACCCCCGCCGACCCCACGAAACCGGAGAACTGGAAGCCGAAAGTGATCTCGGAAGAACTCCACGTCGTTCACGGCATCCAACTGACCGCCCATTTGCGGAACTACAAAACCGGCAATCGGATCGAACACGAACTCTTCACAGCCAGTTATGAAGGCGTCAAAAACTTCGTCCCGATGGAGAACAATCAAACCGGGAAATGGCGACCCGGCACAGAACCCGTCCGTGCAGGCGATCAATCGAAGCCGATGGCGAATCGTGGGTCAAGCGAAGTGAACGCGGAGCGGGTGGTCAGTTGGCCGGGGTTCAACTGGGTCGGCACCATCGAGCCGTGGCACGGCAACGCGCTCGTTTTTTATCGAACTGCCGATGATGAAGAAACACCGGGCACGGCGGTGTTACCCGCGACCGGGCGGCACGTCATCGACGACCACTTACGCTGGGGCCACGCGGTCAAACTCGTTGACCTGGACGGCGACGGCGTTCCAGAAATGGTGGTCGGGGTGCGGGACGATCCGAATCCGAAACTCGGCGATACGTTCACCGAACGGCGTGGCGTGCGGATTTATAAAAGCACCGACGGCAAAGGCAAAAAGTGGGACCGCTTGATTGTCGAAGACGGCGGCGTCGCGGTCGAAGACTTGACGGTCTGTGACCTAAACGGCGACGGCAAGCCGGACATCATCGCCGTCGGTCGGGCAACGGGGAACTGCCGTATTTATTGGAACCAGGGTAAATAACACCGTGAGGAAAGTTCCCTCACGGCGAGACATTAAACAACGCGGAAAACCAATTCCGGTGCCTTGCGGCGATTGACCGCAGCGGCGACCTCGACGCGGATCAGGCCGAGTGCCCGGTGGATCGCTTCATAACTTAACGTGCGGTCGGTGGCGTCTGCGGACACGGGGTCAGCGACTGTCACCATCAGCCGGCCCGTGTTCGGCGCCGGTTCGACCGAGATCACCATTAAGTTTTGCAACCGATCGTCCGAACAACTCGCCAAGATCCCACGCAGCGCGTCCTGTACCTGTCCGCACAACTGCCACGCCTTATGGCCCGGTTCACGTCCCGGCGGAAACTGTTGCCGCTTGTCGTGGAACTTCTTCGGGTCACTGCCGTCTTCCAAACTCAACTCAGCCGCATCCGGTTGTTGATTCACTCGACTGGACTTTCTTCGACTCATCGGGAGGTACACTCAAAAGGAAGGAAAGCTTGCACAAATAACGCACGGCTTTCGCTGTGACAATCGGTCGCACGGATCACTTCCTTTCGGGTTGGGCGTGATTGAGGTGAGCGTCACAATCCGTGTCCATTTGTCACGGTAGCCCATCACGTTGTTGAGATGACAATTTTGGCCCGTGATAAGTTCGGTTTACAACCGACAAAATAATTTTCAGTTTTTGTGGACTATAACCTTTTCTCAGTATTGCACACTTCTCATTGTCCAGTAATATTTGTCAGTGACGCGGAACGTTGTCGCCACTACGGGCCAATCTCAACGGGTACCGCATCATTCTCATTCGATCCGGATTGACCGAATCGACTTTTGCAGGAGATCGTCCGATGTTGGGAGCATCTATTAAGTCCAAAAAGTGGATCGCTGTTGCTGTCATGGCAACAGTATTCGGTCTGGGTGTGGCGAACACCAGCCAAGCCGCTTTCGTGTACGTAGGTAGCCGTGCAACACTTGCAGGCACCGATTCATTGGATTGGGGGACCAAAGGTCCTGCTTTTACCTCATTGACTAACCCGTTCACGATCACATCGACGGGGTCCGTTGTCGCAACGGTCAGCCAGGCATCAGGTCCCATGCTACGCTTGGATGAAGGCACTGGCTTTAACGGTCATTTCGCGTTGGGTGACAAACTGTTATACACGAATGGAATCAATGGAAGCAGCGGACCGCTGAAAATTTTGTTTGGGACAGCATTATCCGGTGCTGGTGCTCGCATGCAGACAAATTTTGGCGGTACTTTTACTGCGCTTGTTGAAGCGTTGGCTGCCGACGGAACGACAGTACTCGCGTCTTTCAACTACACAGGAGTTGGCGGATCTGCGGGCGGCGCGAACGACGCATCGTTCGCTGGCATATCAACAACTGCTGGCAGCCAATTCTTCGGTCTGAGGATTTCAGGAGTCTCTGGGGTCACCAATCCGAATGACTTTGCGATCGACAAGTTTGACTTCAGCCTCGGACAAGCTCCCCTTACCAACGCAGTTCCCGTCCCCGCTGGGATGATCCTCGCACTGAGCGGGTTGCCTGCCCTTGGCTTCGCGGGTTGGGTCCGTCGTCGGTTCACCACCGCTGCGTAACTCTGATCAATCTCGTAACGACATCCGGTTGCCTTTCAACCGGGGGTCGCTTCGTTGTGCGGTTGCGGTGGACACCGGAGTTGTGGAAAAGGTTCGGCTTCGGTTCACACCATACGCTTCCGAACCCCAGGGTCATAAATTATCTCCGTGAGTGATTCAACTTCACGTGGGAAGGATTTGTCGATGAAAGCGCGCTTGTTTACCCCTGGTCCGACGCCGGTGCCCGAAGAGACACTTCTGGAATTGGCCAAGCCGGTCACGTATCACCGCTCCGCCGAAGCGAAAGCGATCCTGGCGGATGTCACCGAAGACTTGAAGTACGTCTTCCAGACGGCGAATCCGGTGATGACGTTGACGAGTTCCGGAACCGGGGGAATGGACGCCGCGATTTCGACCGCGATTGCGCCGGGTGAGAAAGTGATTCTGCTGACCGCCGGGCGTTGGGGCGAACGCTGGCGTGGGGTGTTGAAGGCGTATGGCGCGAACATCGCGGTGGTCGAAGTGCCTTATGGTAAGGCCGTGACACCGGCGATGCTAGAGAAATCGCTCGGTGAAAATCCGGACGCGAAAGCCGTCTGTGCCACGCTCAGCGAAACCTCAACAGGGGTGGGGCATGATGTCGAAGCGTTCGGGAAACTGGTGGCGAAAACCGATGCGTTGATGATCGTGGACGGCATCAGCGGACTGGGTGCGATGGAGTGCCATACGGACAAATGGCACCTCGACATCGTGGTGACCGGGTCGCAGAAAGCCTTGATGTTGCCGCCCGGTTTGGCGTTCGTTAGCGTCAGCGAAAAAGCCTGGAAGAAGATCGAAGCCACGCCTATCCGCAACTTCTACCTTGACTTGCGACGGTATAAAAAATCCCTGCTCGAAAGCGACACGCCGTTCACGCCTGCCAATACGCTCATCAAAGCCCAACAAGTCAGCTTGAAAAAGATCCGCGCCGAAGGAATCGAAAACCTCTGGGCACGCCACGCCAAGATCGCCAGCGCTTGCCGGGCTGCTGTGCAAGCAATGGGCCTGCAACTCTTCGCCGAACGCCCGAACAACGGCCTCACGGTCATCACCGTTCCGGCGGGTCTCGACGGCAGCAGTGTGTTGAAGAAGATGGAAAAGCAGCACGGCTTCAAACTCGCCGACGGCCAAGACAACATGAAGGGCAAAATCTGGCGGCTGTCCCACATGGGGTACACCGACGCCTTCGACGTACTCGGAGCGATCGCGGCGATGGAACTCGTGCTGATCGAATGTGGCTACAACCTCGACCCCGGCATCGGCGTGACCGCGTTCCAAAAATCCTACAGCGGGAAGTAGTCTGGGTCTGCCTTGGCATTCCCGGCGAACCGGCGACGTGAGTCGCCGGGTGAAAAATTCTTGTTGGTGGCAGTCCACCCGGCAGCTAACGCAGCCGGTTCGCCGGGAGTTCGGAGACACCTCTTTCAGCATGATCTTACTCCCATTTCTGCCGATCGCGGCAAGTTCGCGGCAACCCGGCGTTCGTTCGGCACACCGTTCGCCCCAGAAACGCTTGCCGGGGCGGGGCGGGGGACTAAGCATAGTCTTACGGACCCAATCCCCCGGCTTCGGTTACTTCCGGGCGTTATCTTCGGAGCCACCCCATAATGGCCGCTTTGACCGTTGCCGACTCGTACAACCGCGACCTGATCGAAGACGCCTATTTGAAGTGGCAACACAGCCCGCAATCGGTGGACCCGACGTGGCAGGCGTTCTTCGCGGGGGCGGAGTTTGCGGGAAATGGCGTTGGGCAAAAGCTGGCGGAACCGCCGATTTCAGGCAATCTCCGGTTGCAAACCGGCGTCGTGCGGCTGGTCAACTGGTATCGGCAAGTTGGTCACTTCCAAGCCCACATTGATCCACTTCAAGACAACCCACCCCTACCGCACCCACTATTGAAACTTGAGAATTTCGGCCTGACCGATGCCGACCTCGACAAAACGGTTGACGGTTCGATGATCTTCGGCATCAACGGTGTGACAACGCTCGCTGAATTGCTGGCGATGTTGAAGGCGACCTATTCCGGGCGGATCGGCGTCGAGTTCATGCACATCGACGACCTGGAGAAACGCAAGTGGCTCGGCACCCGCATGGAGCCGATTCGCAATAAACCGACGCTCGATTTGCGGCAAAAATATCGCATCCTGATGACGCTGCACTGGGCGGCGCACTTTGAAAACTACCTGCACACCAAGTTCGTCGGGCAAAAGCGGTTCTCACTCGAAGGCGGCGAAACGCTGTTGCCGATGCTCGACGCCATCGTGCAGAAGTCGCCGAGTGTGGGCGTTCAGGAAATCGTCATCGGGATGGCCCACCGTGGGCGTCTCAACGTACTAGCGAACACGTTGCAGAAGCCGTTCGAGCAGATCTTCAATGAGTTTGAAGACCTGTACATGCCGGAATCGACGAAGGACGGCGACGGCGACGTGAAGTATCACATGGGCTTTTCGTCCGACATCGCCACGACGGGCGGCGGGCAGGTTCACGTTTCACTCTGCCCCAACCCGAGCCACTTGGAAGCGGTGAACCCCGTCGTCGAAGGCCGCGTGCGCGCCAAGCAGCGCATCCACGGCGACACCGAACGCAGTCGCGGCTTACCACTGCTGATCCACGGCGACGCGGCGTTCATGGGCCAAGGTCTCGTGGCCGAAACGTTGAACATGGCCAACCTGACGGGGTACCGAACGGGCGGCACGCTCCACATCGTCATCAACAACCAAATCGGCTTCACCACCAACCCGCGCGACGCCCGCTCCACGCAGTATTGCACCGACTTGGCGAAGTTCATTCAAGCACCGATCTTCCACGTCAACAGTGAAGACCCCGAGGCGGCGGTTTACCTGTCGCAACTGGCGCTGGAGTACCGGCAACAGTTCAAGAGCGATGTCGTGATCGACATGGTTTGCTACCGCAAGTACGGCCACAACGAAGGGGACGAACCGGCGTTCACGCAGCCAGTCGAGTACCGCAAAATCAAGGCCAAGAAGCCGGTGCAAGTCGTTTACACGGAGCAACTCGTTGCCGAAGGCGCGATCCAAGCCGACGAAGCGGAGGCGATCAATAATCAGTTTCACACCAAGCTCGACGAAGCCCTTCAGGGCGTGAAGGGCAGCCCACCCAAGCCGAAGAAAATGCTCGGCTTCACCGGGGAGCAATGGGGGAAACTGACCAAGGAGTACACCCACACGCCGGTCAACACGGCGATTCCCGAAGCAGTCGCGGACCGAATTGCGGAGCAATTCGTCAACGTGCCCGACGGCTTCAACTGGCACCCGACCATCAAGAAATTGGGCGAGAAACGCCGCGATGATATTCGCGGTCGCAAGTCTCTTGACTGGGGCACCGGGGAAGCGCTGGCGTTCGGTTCGCTCGTTCTGGAAGGGCACCTCGTCCGGCTCAGCGGCCAAGACAGCCGACGCGGGACGTTCGCCCATCGCCACTCCACGTATTACGACCAAGAAACCGGCAAGTCGTTCTGCCCGCTCGACCGGATCGACCCCACTCAAGCCCCGTTTGATGTCTTCGATAGTTCGCTTTCGGAAGCGGCGATCCTCGGGTTTGAATACGGTTACACGCTCGACGACCCGACCGCACTTGTGATGTGGGAAGCGCAGTTCGGCGATTTCGCCAACGGCGCCCAAGTCATCATCGACCAGTTCATCACGTCCGGCGAATCGAAGTGGACGCGGTCCAGTGGTGTCGTGTTGCTGCTGCCGCACGGGTACGAAGGCCAAGGCCCAGAACACTCCTCCGCCCGCCTGGAACGCTTCCTCCAAGCCTGCGCGGAGGACAACATCCAGGTGTGCAACTTCACCACACCGGCGAACTATTTCCACGCCTTGCGGCGGCAAATGAAACGCACATTCCGAAAGCCATTGGTCGTGATGACGCCCAAGTCGCTGCTTCGCCACGCGATGGCGGTCTCGCCGGTGAGCGACTTCACCACCGGATCGTTCCAGGAAGTCATCGACGACACGGTCAATGCGGACGCGGTGCGGCGCGTCGTGATTTGTAGTGGCAAGGTTTATTACGAACTGCTGGCGAAGCGGGCGGAATTGAAGCAAGACGATGTCGCGCTGCTCCGTCTCGAACAGTTTTACCCGTGGCCGGAAGAACAACTCAAAACGGTGTTGGCCAAGTACCGCCGGGCGACCGAGTTCGTTTGGGCGCAGGAAGAATCGCACAACAACGGCGGTTGGTTCTTCGTCGAACCGCGCTTGCGGGCGATGGGCTTCCCCTTCGAATACGTCGGGCGTGACCCCAGCGCTAGCCCTTCGACCGGCTCGTTGTTCGTCCACAAACACGAACAAGCGGAACTTCTGGATGCCGCGCTCACCAAGCCTGCACCACACTTCGTTGCGGCCAAGAAGAAGGCATAGTTGGGGTGTAGAAAAGCAATTTTCACCACGAGGGCACGGAGAGCCACGGAGAAGAAATCAATCCTCGTATTTTTCTTCTCCGTGGCTCTCCGTGCCCTCTGTGGTGAATCCGGTTTTTTGTTGCCTGGGATTCCTAGAATGGGTGTAACAACGACCCGATCAAGGAATCGCAAACATGGCAGTCGAACAGGTGAAAGTGCCGTCGCCCGGTGAATCGGTGACGGAGGGGAAAATCGCCAAGTGGTACAGGCCGCATGGCTCGCTGGTCAAAGTCGATGAGCCGATTTTTGAACTGGAATCGGACAAGGCCGCCCAGACCGTGACCGCGCAAACGGCTGGCGTGCTGAACATCAAAGTCAAAGAAGGCGAGATCGTCCCAATCGGCACCATTGTCGCGGAGATCGACCCCGCCGGTGTCCCAAGTGTGGCGGCGACCGAACCCGCAAAGACCGTCGCTCCTGCCGTCACTTCCTCTCCTACCGCCACGACGCCGAAGCCCGCAGAGCCGATGGTCTCCCCTGCGGCCAATCGGATTCTTGCTGAAAAAGCAGTGGCATCATCGCAAGTCACGGGAACAGGCCCAAAGGGACTCGTCACGAAAGAAGATGCTGCGAACTACAAGTCACCGGCGGCCATTGCAACGCCGCAACCGATAGCCGTTGCCAAGCCTACGACCCCGTCAACCAGCGCCCGTGAGACCCGGCAACAGATGACGATGATCCGGCGGCGGATCGCCGAACGCTTGCTCGAAAGCCAAAACACCACCGCGACGCTGACGACATTTAACGAAGCGGACATGACCGCGATTCAAGAATTACGCACGAAGTACAACGAACGCTTCGAGAAGCGGTACGGCGTGAAAATCGGCTTCATGTCCGTGTTCGTCAAAGCCGTGATTGAGGCCCTGAAGACGTTCCCGGTTGTGAACGCCCGCATCGACGGTCACGACATTGTCTATCAGCACTTCTACGACATCAGCGTGGCAGTGAGTACCGAGAAAGGGCTGACGGTGCCGGTGATTCGTGACGCGGATCACCTCGGGTTTGCGGAGATCGAAAAAACGATCAGTGAACTCGCCAAGAAAGCCCGTGACGGCAAATTGACGCTACCCGATATGTCGGGTGGTACGTTCACGATTACTAACGGCGGCACCTTCGGGAGCATGTTGTCCACGCCGATTTTGAACCCCCCGCAAGCCGCGATACTCGGGATGCACTCGATTCAAAAGCGCCCGATGGTGGTGAACGACCAAATCGTGATTCGCCCCATGATGTACCTCGCACTGAGCTACGATCACCGCCTCATCGACGGTCGGGAAGCGGTACAGTTCTTGGTGCGCGTGAAAGAATGCCTGGAAAACCCCGAGCGAATGCTGTTTGAAATCTGACGGCGGGAACAGGGATAGGGATGAGGGATAGGGGCGAGAAAATCCGAAACCGCCACACCGATTCCTCGCCCCTATCCCTCATCCCTATCCTTACTTGGAAGTAACGAATGCCTGAAAAGTTTGACCTCGTCGTGATTGGTACCGGGCCGGGTGGGTACACGGCGGCGATTCGCGCGGCGCAATTGGGGAAGAAAGTCGCGTGCATTGAGAAGCGCCCGAACAGAGCCTTGGGCGGCACGTGCCTGAACATCGGCTGCATTCCCAGCAAGGCGTTGTTGGACTCGTCCGAACTCTTCGACGTGATCGCGCACAAGGCGAAGCGGCACGGCATCTCCACTGGCGCCGTGTCGATGGACGTGCCGGGGATGATGGCCCGCAAAGACGCGGTGGTGAAAAGCCTAACCGACGGCGTGGCGTACTTGTTCAAAAAATACAAAGTCACGCCGTTGTACGGCGCCGGCAAGCTCGTCGGCAAAGGGCGGGTCAACGTGACGGGGGCGGACGGCGCGGTCACGGAACTGGACGCGGAGCACGTGTTGTTGGCGACGGGCAGTGACAGCGTCGAGTTGCCGTTTTTGAAGTTCGACGGCAAGTCCATCGTGAGTTCCACGGAGGCGATTGCCTTCAACGAAACACCCAAACACCTCATCATCGTCGGCGCCGGGTACATCGGCTTGGAAGTCGGGTCGGTGTGGCGGCGACTCGGAGCCAAGGTCACAGTCGTGGAGTTTTTGCCGCGAATTCTGCCGATCTGCGATAGCGGCGTGGCGGCGGAAGTGCAGAAAATCCTGACCAAACAAGGCTTCGAGTTCCATCTCGAAACCAAAGTCACCGGCGCGAAGGTCGCCACGGACGGGAAGTCGGTGACGGTCCTCGCCCAATCGAAAGACGGCAAGCAGTTGACCTTCCAAGGTGACAAAGTCCTCGTCGCCGTCGGTCGCCGTCCGCACACTTTGGCGTTGGGTCTGGACGAAGCCGGTATCGAATACGACAAGAAAACCGGCAAGGTGAAAGTCGATGCCCACTTCCACACCAACGTGCCGGGCGTCTCGGCGATCGGCGACATCATTGACGGCCCGATGCTCGCTCACAAAGCCAGCGAAGAGGGGCTGGTGTTCGCCGAACAACTCGTCGGCATGAAACCGCACATCAATTACGACAAGATCCCGAGCGTCATCTACATTTGGCCCGAAGTTGCCAGTGTGGGCCTGACCGAAGAACAGCTTAAAGAAAAGGGAATCGCCTACAAAGTGGGCCGCGTGCCGTTCGTGGCCAGCGGTCGCGCTAAAGCGATGGACGAGACCGAAGGCTTCGTGAAAGTCCTATCGGATGCGACTACGGACAGACTACTCGGTGTTCACATTCTGGGGCCACGGGCGTCGGAGTTGATTGCGGAGTGCGTCACGGTGATGGAGTACAACGGCAGTGCGGAGGACATTGCCCGTTGCACACACGCCCACCCGACGTTGAGCGAAAGTGTGGGTGACGCGGCACGGATGGCCTACGCCGGAATGCCGGTGAATTTTTAGTGGGAGGAAAGCCCACAAAGAACGCCCACAAACGATCGTTCGTGGGCTTTGGGTGGTTGTTACTTCCGGCGTTTCTTCTTGGGCTTGCCGCCATTGGGGTCGTTGCGGATTTGCCGCTCGGCTTGGGCGTCGGCTTGTTGTTGTAGCGCTTCCATTTTAGTCCGCATCTTGTCCCGCATCCGTCCGATCAGCCCCGGATTTTCCGGTTCGACTGGGGCATCGGGCTTGCCGTTTGCCAGCAGGCTATCGGGCGGCGGAACGTCCCCGAGGGTTGGCTTCGACTTCTTGATGAGCTTGCGTTCGGCGAGCGCCCAACTGGTACTGCAGATGAAGTACAGGCACAACCCCGACGGCGACTTGTAGAAGAATATGGCCATGATCAGGACCATGAACTTCATCATCTTTTGCTGCATTTCTTGTTGTTCGTCCGTCGGCGGGGGCATCGAGACCCATTGCTGGATGAAGATCAAACTCACCGCGATGAGCGGCAGGATGTTGAAAAACGGCCCGAGATAAATCGCGCCGCCCAGGCTTTCCGGCACGCTGATGAACGGGATCGTTTCGGACCACCACACGGTCATGTCCGGTGCGGCTAAGTTCTGGAACCACAGGAACGGTTCGAGGCGGAAGAACACGGACTCTTGCAGGCAGAAGTACAGCCCCATGAACACCGGCATCTGCGCGAACAGCAGCACGCACCCGCCCATCGTGGCCAGCGGGTTGACGCCGTGCTTGAACATCAACTTGGTTTTTTCTTGTTGCAACGCGGTCGGGTCGTCTTTGTATTTCAGCGTCAAAACATCGAGTTCGGGCTTCATCTTGGCCATCTTTTCCTGCATCCGCGCCATCGTCGCTTGCTGCTTGCGACTGGGCACGAACAGGACCATTCGGACCATCACCGTGAGCATGATGATGTTCAAGCCCCAGATGGGAACGTAGCGGTGCAGGAAGCCCAGGATGTCGTGCATGAGGTTCGTGGACGTGATGACGACATCGGACCAATAAATCGCGTTCGCCACCTTGCCGAAAAAGTTCGGCGAGTGGTAATCCGTCAGCGTGTTCAGCGTGAGTTTGTTGAGGTACCGCTCCACCAATTCAATGCTGACTTCGGCTTCCTTGGTTTCCTTATCAATCATCTGCCCGAGTAACCGCACCTTCATCGGGCCGTTGTAAATCAGGTACTTGTGCGACAGGGTTTGGCCCGGTTCCAGGTCGATCGGCATCGACACGGCGCGGAACGTGATGTCGGCGAGGAAGAGTTGCGCCGGGTTGTCCCACGGGGCCGGTTCGCGGGTCGGGCGGACGTAGTCCCACATGCCGCTTTTCAACGCCGGCGGTTGCGTCTCGTCGATGGCCAGCGCGCTGGCAAAGTATTGCGACCCGACGGCGGCATACGTGAACGTGTTTTCCCCTTTGTTGACGACCATGCCCCCGGCTTGGGTGTGGATCGTGGCGGCGTCCTCGAACGACCGGCGGAAACTGCCTTTCGGCGTGATCGAGCCGACCATCACGTTGCGGTAACTTTGGGCGTACCACTCGCCTTCAACGGGGATGCCGTGGGCGCCCACAATCTGGTAGCGGAACTTCCCTTTCCCCTTTTCCCGACCGGCTTCGGAAACGATGTCGAACGTGAACCCGACGTGATACTCTCGTGCCGAAAGGGTGTAGGTTTTCTTCAACTTCAGGAAGTAGGGCGTTCCCAAAGATGTCTCGAACGAGACGCGATAATCCCCTTCCGGCGTCTTGCCTTGTTCAATCACTTTCCAATTCCGCTCGCCCAGTTCGGTGGACGGGTATTGGTCGTTCAGCCGCTCCGCTTCTTTGGGTTGGCGTAGCGGATCGTCCTCGGCGGGGTAGTGCAACAAGACGTAGGAGGCTTCCGAGAGTCGGGCCGGGTTGATGACTTTGCCCGGTGTCAATTCGGGGATGTAGCCGTCGTTCTCCTCTTTCAAGGTGCTGTTATCCCGCGGATGCACCAAACCGGGAATCACGCGGAGCGGTTGCGGCTTGCCGTCCGGGCCTTTCACTTCACGGCCGATGCGGTTGGCGTCGTCAATTTTACGGAGCGTCACTTGTTGAATCGCGCCACCCCGAGTGGTCAGGATCACTTTCTTCAAGTAGGAATCGTCGCCGAGTGCAATGAGTTCGATCGGTTCCGCAGCCGTGACTTTCGCGGGTTCGACGGGCTTGGGTGCTTCCTTCGGTAACGTCGCTTGGGGCGTTTCAAATTTGCTCGTGATCCGCCACTTGTTAGCGGGGTCCGTGGACCCCACCACTGCGCCGGCGACTGCCTGCACGGTTTCCCGTGGCAAAACGATTGGTTCCACCGGCTTGGGTTCCGGCTTCGGGATAAAGTTTTTGTCGATGTACCACCCGCCGGCAAACAGCCCGGCAGCCAGCACCGCAAACACCGCAAAGTTCAGAAGATTTTGACGCATAGTTCCTAGCCGAAATTGCCACCGGGGAAACAACACTGTTAGGCGGCACCAGAGTTATCGTATTGCTCACACCAAAAGACGAAAGCCCACCGGGTCATTCGGTGGGCTTGTTGCGGCATTTCAAAATAGAGTTTATGCCTTGTGTGCTTCGACTTTGACCGATTCATTCGCAACGAAACGGTACAAGGTTCCCGCAATCACTGCACCCAGTAGCGGTGCCGCCCAGAACAACCAGAGTTGCATCAGAGCTGTGCCGCCAACGAACAGTGCGGGGCCAGTGCTGCGGGCCGGGTTCACCGACGTGTTTGTGATCGGAATCCCGATTAAGTGGATCAGGGTCAAACCCAAGCCGATCGCAATCGGGGCAAACCCCGCCGGGGCGCGTTTATCCGTTGCACCCAGAATGATGAACAAGAACATCGCCGTCAGGATGACTTCGGCTGCCAAGCAGGAAATCATCGAGTAGCCGTTGGGCGAAAACTTATCGTACCCGTTCGTGGCAAACGCACCGGCTTGGGTCTCATCAATGTGAAAACCCGGCTGACCGCATTGGATCAGGTAGATTGCACCGGCGCCGAGGATCGCACCGATCACTTG
Source organism: Fimbriiglobus sp. (assembly GCA_043785105.1). Classification (GTDB taxonomy): domain Bacteria; phylum Planctomycetota; class Planctomycetia; order Gemmatales; family Gemmataceae; genus Fimbriiglobus. The sequence goes on along the minus strand of JAYVXO010000066.1, from coordinate 34,623 downwards.
AGCGATGATGTACGGTATCGCGTCTTTCGCCGGGAACCGCCCGCCGACTACCAGACCAACCGTGACCGCAGGATTGAGGTGGCAACCCGAGATGTGGCCGATGGCGTAGGCCATTGTTAACACGGTCAATCCGAACGCGAACGCGACGCCGACAAAACCAATTCCGAGATTGTGTCGGCCATCAGGACTCAAAACCAGTGCGGCAAAAACAGCACTGCCACAACCACCAAAGACCAGCCAAAATGTGCCGATCGCCTCCGCCAAAAGTTTCCGCAACATGGTACGACGCTCCGAGAATTGTGGGCAAACCCCTCAGACGTGAAGGTAGTCTCGGAGATATTAACTCAGTGAGTTCTCGCCAAGACTCGGTTGCCGAAGTCTCAAAGGAATGTGGAAAGTGCGTACAACACGGCCCCGACGCCAACCAGGAATCCGCCGACCCGCAAGCACCAGCCGAGGGATTCCCGCAGGATTCGGTCCCAGTGGTCGTGGCGGGTCGCACTGTACACCAGGCTGAACGTCACCAAGAGAACTGGCAGATCCCAATAAATACTCGCTGCGAAGAGGGGGATCATGACGGCACCCCGTTCACAACGGCAACAGGCACGACGGCAACAGGCGGTGGGATTTTGGGGTCGGGTGGGGCGCCGACGGCGGTCGTCGTTTTCGGATTTTTAGTCGCCGGGTCGAGGTCGTCCCGGATCACCGGCCCCGCAAACGCATCGTAAATCACCAGGACGTTCAACACGCCGGCGATCACGGTGTATACCCACCCGAGATCCCACCGCTTATCGTCCGCCCGTTGCAACGCCCCCAATTCGGGTTCCGAGGGGGCTTGCATGTAATGACCGAGAACTGCGATGGGCTTTAATTTGTCCGGGTCGGCGGGAAGTGGCCCCTCGAACCCGTTGCGATCTTTCGGATCACCGAGCGGTTCGCTGGCGACAAACTGAACGAGGGCAGGCCACGCGGCGACGCCGACCCAGAATTGGCCAAGGTATTGCATTCGGTAGTAAACGGATTTCGGCAGGCCGTCGAGCTTGCCGACGAGTGGCATTTCCACGTCCGGCATTTTGCGCGTGTCCGGCAGCCAGACGTTCTTCATCCGGCCCATCCACATGCCGTAAAAGAACAGCGCGTAGATGCAGAAGAAAAAGAGCAGCCCTTTACCGATCCGCCCCTGAAGCACTTGGCCCAATCCGGGCAGCAAGAAACTGAGAAATGCGGCGAACGGGTCTAAGCGGTGCGGTACGGTTGACGTCATCGAAGCCTCAATCGGAATCCGGGTCTTAGTGGGAAGTTCGCCCCACGCGGCCCCGGATTTTCCCCGATTGCGGCATTATAGAACCCACCAGCGAAACTGCTACCGCTTCAACGGCAACGCAGTGATTGTGATCCAGCCCGTCCCGTGGGCGGTCCAGACTCCAGCCGCAATCAGGAGTAGTAAACCACAGATGCCGAGCGTGTTCTTCACGTACAGGTGAGTCAGGAGATTCTTTAACGGACCGAACAAGGACAACGTCGTTTCGATCACCCAGTTCACCGCAAAAACGGGCCACACCAGCATCGGCACCGTGGGTACGGCTTCGTGTGACGCAACCTGCATTTCGACAGGTGGTTCGCTGAATGCTTGTGGAACAGGTTCCGGTTGGAATGCGCCACGCTCCATTGGCATGTCCGGTGCATCAACGCCCCGCAAGGTTCGGGGTGCGTCAAACACAGTCGCCCCAGGCATACCCGTTTCGGCAGTCGGGGGTCCGAACAGTTTCGGGGAGTCGTCTGGCCGAGCTACCTGAGGTGTTGGTTCGGGAAATCGCCGGTGTTCGAGCATCGGTTGGGGAACCACTTCCACCGTCGGCGCTGGCATTTGCGGGGTGTATCGCGCTAACGGGTCCGGCCCCCACGTCGGAACAGTGGTGGCACGGCTGACCGCCGGTTGCAGCGTTGGCACGGGTTCCGCCGCCACATACGGCGACCGCGACGGCATAGCGGCCGTATCGCTGCGCCAACTGCCGGACGCCGGCAAGGGTGGCAACTCCGGCACCGTCGGCCCAGTACCGGGCGACGGTGTGCCTGCCGGGACACTGAGCATCCGCTGAAGCAACGCATCCAGCTCATCGAGTTGATGACGAGTCAGGTCGTTGGGGCTAGGGGGTGACGACATGACGATTCCTTCCGCGTTCCGGTTACCGATTCCGAGGACGATCCTACGCCATCTGGCCCAAGGAAAAAAGTGCAACTTGCCACGAAACCCAGTAAGCTCGTACAACTTCTTTTCAGTGATCGGTGCGGGGGCACCGTTCGGCAGTCGTCGGGCTTCCGGTGAAAACCACCAATTGATATGACGAGTGGGACAAATGCGACCCGTAACATGAACACGAAATGAACATCGCCCTACACTGGCTTCACAAACTTGTTTCCTTTAAGAAACGACTGGTGCGATCGTTTCGTCAGGTGTTACCGCGACCGTTGCGGCGTGCGCTGTTGTGGCCAATTTTACTGCAAAGCGTGGGCACCGTCGGCTATCCGTTGATCGAAGGGGATCCGTGGACACTCTTCGATGGGGCGTACATGACGGCAATCACAATCGCCACCATCGGCTACGGCGAAACCCACCCCCTCTCGACCGGCGGTCGTATCTTCACGATCTTTCTCGCCTATTCCGGTATTTTTACGCTCGCCTACTTCGGCTCAGAAATCGTTCGTGGCGTGGTCACCGGCGAACTCCGTGAACTACTCGGGAGAGAACGAATGGAAGAAGAGTTAAACACCCTTTCAGGCCACGTGGTGGTCTGTGGTTTGGGTCGGATGGGAAAAATTGTCTGTGATGAATTGGAACGGAAACAAAAGAAATTTGTCGTGATCGAACGAAACGCGACGCTCTTCGCGGACTGGGAGTACAAGTTCGGGATCAAGCTCACAGGTGATGCAACCGAAGATGAAAACCTACGGAAGGCCGGCGTGGATCGGGCCAAGGCGCTCATCACGTCCATCGCGTCCGATGCGGATAATCTTTACGTCACCTTGTCCGCGCGATTGCTTAACCCACAGCTGATTATCGTCTCCCGTGCCGAAGAGGAAGAAGCCGAAGCGAAGTTGCGCAAGGTCGGAGCGACCAAGGTGATTTCCCCGTACCTCGCCGGCGGCAGTCGGGCGGTGCAGGCGGTGTTTCAGCCGACGGTTTTGCGCATCATGGAAATGGCGACACGCTCTGAATTTCACGATCTACAAATCGAAGAAGTGCTAATCACTGTCGGAAGTCCCTTGGCCGGAAAGTCGCTCAAGGAGTCGCGGCTAGCCGTCGAGCATGGCATCATGATCGCGGGGATTCTTCCGCCCAACGGCGAGTTGGTCTACGCACCCCAGGGGGAAACGATTATCGTGCCCGGATGCACGCTCATTGCGTTAGGTCAACGCAAGGAGTTGACGGTGCTCGAGCATTTAGCGAAGACAGTGACGGTGTGACAATATCACCCACCCCGGAAACGACCATGACCCCCGATGACCACCCCACCCTCGAAGAATGGATTGCCGCCACGCAAGCGTGTTGCGGGGTCGATCACCCCGACGACGATGATGCTGTGGAAGTACCGAAGACTTGTGCGGCACTTCCCAAAAACGATCCGGAAAGTGATGTCGGTCAACCTCAAATAGCAGACCGATAGGTGCTACGCAGTGATTGCGAGTCCACCGTGCATCCACAACGGAATCAGCGGGGTGCGAGAATAAACAAAAGTTCGCAACCATTCCCCGATGAAACCGAAGCAGCCAGCGGCTAACTGCGTAACACCCATTTTCCCGGTCGCTGCGGCACGCTTCTAAACTTGCGTCGCCTGAATTTTCGTGGCGAACCCGTCACCCCCGATTGTAGCCTCACCGAAATCGCCGACTTTGAACGCGGTCAGCGTGGTGTGAACGTCATTCCGCTCGATCTTGGTCGATGTCACGGCGCGGACAACGTACTTCGTGCCGTTCTGCACAGCAATCGTCACGCTGTTAGCTGCAACATCAATGGCCGTGATCGTCCCTTCCAGTTTTCTATTGGCAGGCGGGTTGCTCGTGCCGGTCGTGGGTGGTGGTACTGTCGGGGGTACGGTTGGCGGCAATGTTGAAACAGCTTGGGCTTCCAGCTTGACCGCGATGCCGTTTGTGGCGATTTTCGCCTCGCCGCGATCGCCAACCACGAACGTTGCCAACGTCGCCTTGACGCCGTTTCGTTCGATCACCGTTCCCGTACCCGTGTGAACGACGGTGACGGTTCCCGCCTGGTCACGAATGCTCACGGTGCTTGCCGCCGTGTCGATCGCGGTCACCGACCCTTCGACCGATACGGCTGGGGTGCCCGAGCTTCCGGAGTTGCCCTTTCCCGTGCTGCCTTCAACAAACGCGGCTGATTTGGACTCCAGTTCCCAGGCGATTCCGTCCGGGCCGATCAACGCCTCGACCTTGTCGCCGGCTTGAAAGCTCGCCAACGTCGTGTTGGCTTTGTCGCGTTTGATTTCGGTCCCGGCCCCGGCTTGAACGGTTACGCTCGTGCCATTTTGAAGCTGAATGGTGACACTGTTTGCGGCGGCGTTCACCGTGAGAAGCTTGCCCTCAATGTGCGAGGCCACTCCCGTCGTCACGCCGCTCGTTTTACCGGCTAACACATCTTTCGGTGAAGGATTGTCGTCGATCACGCGGCTGACGGAGCTGAGGAACTTGTTCGTCGTTCCATCAAAGGCTCGCAACCCGTCGTCATTGCCGTGCCGCAGGTGTGCGATCACGTCGTCACGCCCGTCGCCGTTCAAATCCCGAGCTTCCACCCGGACCCCGCCCCGGAACGTCGGGTCGTCGGTCAGGATCGTCGAAAGTTCATGGCCGTCCAAACCGCTCACGACCCGCACGACGGGGCCGCCGCCCGGACCAGTCCCCGTGATGATGTCGTCCTTGCCGTCGCCGTTCACGTCACCTGCTGCGACCAAAACACCGCCCCGGAACGAGTCTTCGTAGGCAAAATAGTTGCGTAAGACCTGGTTGTCCTTCCCGGAGAAAACTTGAACCCGTGGGCCACCCCCGACGCCGGTGCCAGTGATAATGTCGTCGCGGCCGTCACCGTTGGTGTCACCCGCCGCGACCTGAACGCCGCCCCGGAACGAGTCTTCGTAGGCGAAGAAATCCTTCAGCGTCGTCGCGCCCAGGGTCTTGCCGTCCAGCACCCGAACACGCGGGCCGCCGCCGTTACCAGTCCCGGTGATAATATCCGCGCGGCCATCGCCATTAACGTCCCCGAGCGTGACAAAGATGCCGCCGGTAAACTGCGGCTCGTAGACGAAAAAGTCGTTCAGGGTCTGGCCGGTTTTCCCGTCCACGATGCGGATTCTTGGTCCGCCACCGCTTCCCGGCGCGATCACCAAATCCCGCACGCCGTCGCCGTTAACATCCCCGAGTGCGGTATGAACGCCGCCCCGAAATGCATCTTCGTAGGCTTGGACCTCGCCAAAATCTTCGCCCGTCGTCGGGTCAACCAGCTTCACGATTGGGATGCCGCCATCGTCCGGGCTGATCGCCACGGCACTCGCCGGAATCGGGAAGGCCGCCGGGACGATCCGAGATTCGCACTCCGTCAACTGCAATCGAACACGTGTGATACTTTGCTTTCGTGACATCGCAACCATTCCCAACGGGCGCCGGTGAGGACTACTGAACAACTAGAATAATTGGAACGGCGCGTGCCATCCGCCAAACTTTTCCCACAAGCACCGCTTATCGCGTACAATTTTTGTACCTGCCGAGTATGCTCCTCACTCTCTTTCACACCGACCTTCCCGCCGGAGTTTCCTTATTATGCGTTCTCATGGCATTTGCTTTTGTATCATCAGCGCGGTTGTGCTGGGTGTCGGGTCACCGGCGATGGCACAGCCTCCAGCGGGGAAGCCGATCAGCTTTGTGAATGACGTTGCACCGATCTTGAAGGAGAACTGTTTTGCGTGCCACGACGCCAAGAAAAAGAGCGGCAAGTACGACATGACGACGTTCGAGAAGCTGTTCGCCGGCGGCGTGAACGGGGAAGCGATTGTGGCAGGCAAATCGGACGAGAGCGACTTTTACTCGCTGATTGTCACGACCGAAGAACGCCGGATGCCGCCCCGCGATAAAGGGGAAGCCGTGCCAGCGGCGAAGGCGAAAATCATCGCCCAGTGGATCAAGGAAGGCGCGAAACTCGATACCGGGATTGATGTGAAAGCCGACTTGGTGAAGGAACTGCGAGTTCGCTGGAACGCCCCACCAGCACCGGCGAAATATGCGTTCCCGGTGATTGTGAATGCCTTGGCGTTCACCCCGGATAACAAGTCGCTCGTTGTCGGCGGGCACCACGAACTCACGGTCTGGTCGATTGCCGATGCGAAGTTGACGAAGCGCATTCACACACGCGCCGAACGGGCTTACGCGCTGGTGTTCCTACCCGACGGCAAGCTCGTGGTGGCTGGCGGACGGCCGGGGCAGGAAGGCGACGTGCGGATTTACGACATCAACGCGAAAGGCAAAACCACCGAGGGCATCGAGCACCTCGATGGAATTGCGGACCCTAAAGTGATGCTGAAACAACTCCTGGACGCGGACGATTCGGTGCTGTGCCTCAGCGTGTCTGCGGACGGCAAGAAACTCGCGGCGGGCGGGTGTGATCGCTCCGTCCGGGTGTGGGATCTGTCCGAAGGAATCGCAACCGCGAAGCTTGAACAAACCATCGAAAACCATGCCGACTGGGTACTCGGGGTGACGATCTCCGCCGACGGCAAATTGATCGCCACCGCTGCCCGCGACAAAACCGCCAAGGTATGGGATTTGAAGGCCAAAGAATCCGTGATGACGTTCCCGGACCACCAACAAATTGTCTACGGCGTCGCGCTCAACAAGGACGCAAGCATCGGCTACTCAGTTGGGGCGGATAAACAATTACGGACGTGGAAAACCAGCAGTGAAGGCAAACAACTGAAGACCACCGGCGGGCACGGAGACGAAGTTTACAAGATCGCCAGTCACCCGCAAAACCCGATGGTGGCGACCAGTTCCGGCGACAAAACCGTGAAGCTGTGGGACACCGAAAAACTCCAAGCCACCCAGACCCTGCAAGGGCTAACCGACTTCGTGTTCGCCATCGCCTTCAGCCCCGATGGCACCCTGGTCGCCGGTGGTTCCTACGACGGCGAGGTGCGAATCTGGAAGGTGGCGGACGGCACGATCGTGAAAGGCTTCAACGCCTCACCCGGCTACACGCCCAAACAAACCGCGAGTGTGCCGAAGAAGTGATTGGACTACCTTGCTTACCGCTCCGCGACCGTCTGCACCGCAGCCGTGATGTCCACCGCGCCGGAAAGCTGACACGCCTGCGGGTAGCTGACCCGATTGTACTCGTGAGCGGCCACAAACTCCCAAACCGACGCATACGGGACAACCACCGCCCCCTTCACGCTGAAGTCCGGGTGGAAGATGACCACAGCCAAGAACTCAAACCCGCCCTCCTTACCGGCACCTACCTCGACCCGCTCCTCGACGCGGCCGTCCGGGGGCAATTGTCGGCACTTGACCTCGACACGCCCGTACAACTCGGCAAGGACATCGTGCCCTTTGTTAACCCGGCTAGCGTGCCGCTTGCCGGCGAGCGCTTCGGCGACCAACACCTCGGCGTAGTCTGAAGCATCGCGGATGCCGAACTCCCGCAACCGCTCGCGCACGGCAGCCAGTTGCCGCATCAGTTCGCGCCGAATGGTCGTGCTTTCAGCCATCGAGTGCCCTTCTGCCGCCAAGCTTGTAATCAATTTGCGCGTTCGCAATCTATCACAGCCTAACTCTTCAGCGGTTACTCGCCGCCGAACTCAGAATTCCACTGAGCTAAATCAACCTGACACTTGATGTGTACATCCTGCCCACTCGTTCCGATTCACCGAACAGATCATTCACTGTCGCGGGCGGTGTCGTCGAGGGCGGCTTCGAGGCCGCGGATGGTGTCGCGGACGTTTTCGACGGACGGGTTGATTTGCATCGCTTGTCGGAAGGCTCGCAGGGCGGCGCGGGGCTTGTTGAGTTTCAAGTAGGCCTGCCCCATTCCGGCGGCGGCGCCGAAATGGTACGGGTTGAGTCGCAACGTGACTTCACAATCGCGGACGCAACGAACGTACTCTGCCCGGCGGTAGTGGACGATGGCCCGCTGATTGAACGCTTCGGCAAAGTCCGGGGCTTCCCGAACCAGGTCGTCCAACGCCGCGAGTGTTTGGGTTAAGTCCGGCATCTGCATCGCTTGTTGGAGAAGCCAATTTTGGTCCGACGTGCCACCGCGAAACCAAATCTCCCACAGCGAATCGGTGCAGAACTTCCGCACCAACGTGTCATGATCCCGGAGCCCGTTTGCCAGACACGCATTGGATCGCATGTTGCCGAGCAACCCTAACGCCAGCGCTGCGGCGCGACGGATTGGTGTTTCGGAGGATGTCAGCATCCGTTGTAGCGTGCCTTCGTTGTACTTGGACTTCACGGCATCCCGGAACGTCCGCATCCCTTCGAGCATCCCGGCTTGAAGCAAGTCCGGGTCGTCGCCGAACTGAGGCTGGGGCAGTTTGCTGTAGAACTCGACGAGCAGGGGCACGGACACGGCGGATCCTCAGAAAAGCGAGGCGGTCTCGAACGGCAAATTGTAGCTCACGCTACAGGCCACAGACTACACTTTGGTCGGGAATTCCCGGCAGTCTGTACAAGGCAGCGACCATTGTCTTGAACATAAACCGCACAGTTTTCAACGACCACCCTATTACAAGGCATCACAGTCACTTTTACTTCCTCAGCTTACCGAGTTGGCATAAGCGATTCCAATCACCAACACACACAATCTGCACCAGTTTTACCAAATCAGGATCCACGCGCAAGGGATAAACCGTGCGAATCGGTTAGCACTTCAAATTAGAGCATCATGAGACGTATCGGGATCACCCTGACTTTTCAGGATGATGTGGGTTATCATCTTACATAAGAGTTGGGACACGTTCGGTGAGGAGGGTCGATCATGGGTCGTTATCGCAAGTTGCTGGTTGTGCCAGGGCTGTTACTCATCGCGTTGTGCCTCTGCACCGAAGAGAGTAATGCCCAACGGGGTGGCGGCCCGCCCGACCCGGAGGCAATGTGGGCACGCATGTCGCAAGGCAAAGATAGCATCGACCTGAATCAGAATCCCTACATGAAAAGCATGATCGAGAGGGGCGGTGATCCGCTACCTCCGAACGGAATCTTGACCAAAGAACAATTCGTGACTGGGATGCAGAAAAAGATGGCCGCCGGTGGAGGTGGCTTCGGCAAAGGTAGTAAGGGTGGCGGCATGGGCGGTCCTGGTATGGACGGTGCTCAGCCTACGATCATTGTGAATGGTGCGGTTGTGCAACCAGCACCCGGTATGGGTGGTGCTGGTAACACTGACTTTATCGCCAATCGGTTCCAGCAAATGGACTTGAACAAGGATGGCTACATCACGATGGATGAAGCGTCCGACCGGATGAAATCGACGTTTCCGCAAATCGACAGGAACGGAGACGGTCGGATTGATCTGGGTGAGTATACCGCTTACACGAACGAGCGCATGGCAGGCGGTGGGCGTGGCGGACCACCGAGTATGGGTGGCGATCCGAACATGCAACAGCAGTTCCAGTTCAATCAACAGCAACCCGGTGGTTTCCCTGGCGCGCCACAATTCGACACTTCCGGGGGTCGCGGTGGCCGTCAAAACCGTGAGGAAGACGACACGACGCGGGTGGCGGTTCACCGCTTCGGGAAAATGCCGAAGGGACTTCCCGATTGGTTCGAGAAGCTCGATACGGACATGGATGGAATGGTCGGGTTGTACGAATGGCGTCGGGCTTCGGGAAAGACCACGAAAGAGTTCGTGGATATGGACCTGAACGGTGACGGTTACCTCACCGCCGATGAATGGATCCGTTACACCAAAATGTCGATCGAGAAGAAAGATGATGGCGAAAGCCCTGGAATGCGGATGACGTTTGGGACGGGCAGTAGTAGTGGAGGCCGACCGAGTTTCACGACGGCACCTACTACCGGTGGTGGGCCACCGAGCCGCGTCAGTCCCCGAGAAGATCGCCCGAACAAGGATGAGAAGCGAGAAAAGAAAGCTCTGAAGGGTTCGTAGAACTCGGCGCGACGATCATGCCCTGTTGGCCACCGCGAGTGCGGTGGCCAACTTTTTTTTAGACTGCCTTTCCTGCCACATCGTCATCCGGCACGTGTTCCCGAATCCGTGCCGCGATCAAGGCGACGGCAATCGGGTTGTGCGATTCCCACGGCACGACCACGTCCGCGAAGATTTTGCTCGGCTCCACGAAAATCGCGTGCATCGGGCGAACCGTTGACTGGTATTGTTCGACCACCGAGTTGACCGTCCGCCCCCGCTCATTCACGTCCCGTGTGACCCGGCGCAAGATCCGCAAATCCGTCGGCGTCTCCACGTAGACTTTCAAGTCCATCCGTTCCCGTAGTGCCGCCACGTGAAACAACAGAATCCCCTCAACTAGCAAGATCGTCTTGGGGCGAATGATTCGCGTTCGGGTTGTCCGGCTGTGGGTGGCGAAATCGTAGATCGGGCATTCGATCGGTTGCCCGGTTTTCAACGTGTCAATGTGCTTCAAATATAGGGCAGTATCGAGGGCGTCCGGGTGATCCCAGTTGTTCTCAGTCGCCACGGCTTCGGGCATGTCCACGCGGTTGCGGTAGTAGGCGTCGTGCGGCAAGTGGCAGACGTGCGCCCCGACATCGAGTTGCATCAGGCGTTCGATGAACGTCGTCTTCCCCGACCCCGATCCGCCCGCAATTCCGATAGTGAACATAACCAAAGTTGTAGCGAAATGGTTTCAGGGGGCAGCATCTCTATCCTGATGACACGAACTTCCGTGAGGGATTAACCGATGCGACTCCGTGGGAAATCCGTACTCATCACCGGCAGTAGCCGGGGCATTGGGCTGGCGATTGGCAAGGCGATGGCGGCAGAAGGGGCACAGGTTGTGTTGACTTCGGAAGCCCCATTGAAGATGTGCGAAGAGGTTCAAGAGCTACTGACCAAGTACCCGGATTCAACACACTACACGCAAAGTGATCTGACCCAAGACGGGGCAGCAGACGAGTTGGTGAACAAAGCCTGCGCTAAGCTGGGCCGGATCGATGTGCTGGTGAACAACCTCGGGACGTTTCGAGAACCGCCGTTGTTGCAGCTCACCCGACGTGACTTTGATTTTCTCTTTCACATCAACGTCTGGTCGGCGATTGCAATGACACAGGCGATCGTCAAGCACGCAACGGCAGCGGGACAGGGCGGGCGAATTTTGTTTACCACGTCGCTGAACGGCTCGCGGTCGGAACCGGCGCACACACTTTACGATGCCAGCAAGGGCGCCATCAATGCCCTCACGCGGCAACTGGCGATCGAACTCGCACCACTCGGGTTCACTACTGCTGCCGTTGCGCCGGGACTTGTGGAGACACCGCTCACGGACTTTGGGATGCGTTCCGACCCGGCGGCGCGGGCCGCGATTATTGAGCAAATCCCGATTCGCAGAATTGCCACCGTCGAAGATGTTGCGGGATGGTTTGTGTTCCTGGCATCAGATGCGGCTAGCTATGCGACGGGCATTGTGATCCCCGTTGATGGTGGACTGGATGCCCAACAGATGGCCCTGCGGCCCATCACCGCGAACGAACGGCAGCCGTGAGTGTTGACGGAACCACGAGCAAATCCCGTTCGGCAACAGACCGATTGCGTTTCGCGTAGGTTTGCAAAATGGCGTCGCTAATGAAGATGACCACCGCTACCCACACGCAGCCCATCGCCACCCACTGCGCCGGTTCCATCACTTCGCCGTTCCAATACAGCGCGACGAGAAACTGCATGGTCGGCGAGAAGAACTGGATGAAGCTGATCGTCAACAACGGCAATCGGCGGATCGACAACGTGAACGCCAGCAGCGGCACGACGGTGATGACGCCCGACATCATCAACAACCCGTTCAAATTGGCATCACGACCGAAATGAAGTTCGTTGTTCACGCCTAACCACGTTAGCCACCCGAGTGACAACGGGAGCAACAGCAGCGTCTCGACGGTCAGCCCGACGAAACTTTCGACCGCGACCAGTTTGCGGACCAACGTGTAAAAGCCGAACAACACCGGCAACAGAATCGCAATCCACCCCGCCCCAATCGTAACCATCGGAACGGCCACGCCGATCGCCACCATTGCGAGTGCGGGGTAGTGGGCCGGCCGCAACTTTTCTTTGAGGAAGATCGTGGCTAGAAACGCATTCACTAGCGGCATCATGTAGTAGCCAAGGCTCGACTCCGCCACCCGCCCGGTGACCGTGGCGTAAATGTACAGCAGCCAGTTCGCCGCAAGTAACACGGCACTCAGCAGCAGTGTCAGCACCAATTTCCGGGACTTCAACACGCGAAAGAGTTCACCCCACCCACCGATTAGCAGCATCACGCCCGTCAACAAGCCCATCGACCACACGATGCGGTGTGCGAGAATTTCGAGCGGCGGAACGTCTTTGATCTGGCGGAAGTAAAGTGGGACGAGGCCCCACCAAGTGTACGCGATTAGGCCGAAAATCAAGCCACTTCGGGACAACGTACCAGACGGATCGGCCACGAAAACACTCCTGCTACTTGCTGATTCGACGGACCTGAATTCTCTGAGCCATGACACGGTTCAGAGAATTGAGGTTCACCCAAAACATTCTGCACCCTTCCCGATGGCTAACCGTTCATTGATAGTCTTTCTACGCTGACTGGAACACGATTCACCCTCTTCTGGACGACTTTATGCTTCCCGAAACGATCTTGCAATTCGGCTCTGGTCGGTTCCTTCGCGCCTTCGCGGACCTGTTCATTCACCAAGGCAACATCCAAGGCCAGAACATTGGCCGCGTGGTCGTGGTGCAGTCCACCGGCGACGGTCGGGCCGACGGGTTGAACAAGCAAGGTGGCAAATATCACGTCGTGATTCGCGGCTACGAGAAAGGCCAAGTCGTGGATCGGGTCGAAGAGTGCGGCAGCATTAGCCGGGCAATTCACGCCGGAACGCAGTGGGACGAAGTGCTGAAGCTGGCCACGTCCCCGCAACTGCACACCGTGCTGTCCAACACGACCGAAGCCGGTTACACGCTGGACATGGAAGACGCGCCGACGGATGCCGTCCCTCGGTCGTTCCCGGCAAAATTGCTCGCCGTTCTGAAGGCCCGCTACGAAGCCACGCTTCCCGGTCTCACGATCATTCCGTGCGAATTGATCGAAGGCAACGCCAAGATGCTGCGCGAGAAGCTCATTGGACTCGCTTCCAACTGGGGGTATTCACCTGACTTCTTGAAGTGGATTAACGACGACTGCGTCTGGTTACACACGCTGGTTGATCGCATTGTGACCGGCACCCCGAAGGAACACCCGTTGCTCGCAACCGACCCGATGGTGATCGTCGCCGAGCCGTTCGCGTTGTTTGCCCTCGAAGACCATCCCGGTTCGGCGTTCAAACTGCAACACCCCGCAATCACCCGTGCCCCGAATGTCGAGCCGTACTTTTTGCGCAAAGTGCGGATTTTGAACGCCGCCCACACCGCATTGCTCATTCGCGCAGTACCGCGAGGCTTCACGATTGTGCGGGATGCGGTGAATGATCCGGACCTCGGAGAATGGCTGACGAAACTACTTGCGGAAGAAATTGTCCCCACGCTCGAAGGCCGGGTGGAAGGCCCCTCCCGGTTCGCGGAGCAAACCCTGGAGCGGTTCAAGAACCCGTTCCTCGATCACAAGTTTTCGGACATCATCTTGCACCACGAGAGCAAGATGACCGTGCGGCTCATCCCGACCCGCGACGAGTTCACTAGTAAGTTTGGACGACCGCCGGTGCTGTTAAGTCGCGTGATTGAAGAGGGGTTGCAGCAGTTGAAGTGAGGGAGTCAAAGCCCAGCAATGATAATTGCTGGGCTTTCTTGGGTTTATTGACTCTCGATTTCTTCTCCTTCAATTCGGTAAAAGTACACCGCGACGACATGGGTGGTCAGTGCGCCGAACGTGTGCCACAGCCAGTGGGTGCCCATCGGCAGGTCGCTCATGCCGGTTCTGTCGATCAACCGACAGAACCACGCGATGGCGAAGCACCCCAACCCGGTCCCAACGTAGACGGCGTGGCGAAACCGCGTGCGGACGAGGACGACGACCATCGGGATCACGATTAACGCGGCGAGTGAGGCGTAGGATAAATTGACCCGGAGATTGCGGTTGTCGGACTGGATGAAGCGGAACAACACGTCGTTCAACACGAGGTACACCACCAAAAGTCCGACCGAGACGACCAGCACTTTTTTCAGCCCGATCGACTTGCCGAGCCGAATCGTTAAATAGACCGAGCCGCCGATCCCGATGAGAGAAATCGGGATGACATCGAGCAAGAAGTAAGCCATCTGGGTGCGGGTCGCGTGGTAGAGCGTGCCGCCAATTCCGCCGGCGAGCAGGATTGGTAGGCAACACGTGATGAACGGGTATTTGGCAAACCGGCCCCAGAGTTTCCACACCCACCACAGCACGATGCCAATGAACAGCGCTGCCGTGACACTGTTCCAGGGTTCCGCGATGGCCGCAGCGTTCGGAGCATACGGGTTCGCTGGGGTTTCGGCATACCGCGGGCCACCATCGGGCAAGCGGTTCTGCCAATCGACCGGCCCAGACTGGATGAAGAAATAATCGGCTCGGGTGGGGGGACTGGTCATTTCGGGTTCCGGTGGCATATCATCCCCGAGAGTGATTGAACGCAGTGGATACCGCGACGTATCCTAGGCAGAAATGGTAGCGAGGTACTGCGGAGTTTTCGTGAGGTTGGGAAAAAGATTTCGCAGCCGCTTGACGCACCGGAAACCGAGTCCTAAAGAAGCGCCACGAAACGATTCGGCCGTTGAATTTGCCGCGAACCAAACACGGGTTGAAACGGTCGAACCCGATGCGTATGACGGATGAAACAACGGTTCGCAGTGTCTCATTCACAACTTGACTTTAACACCCCATTGGCTGCTTTTCCAGCAATGGGTCGTTGATGAAACTGGAGTTTACTCCGGTGGAAACCGATAGCTTGGGAAACCCCCACCACCGGTCCCGTGTCTAAAAGGAGCCAGCATGACCGCGCGACGTTTATTTGCCCTGGCGGTTCAACCCGCCAACCCAACCCGCGAAGACGGCCAACACTGGGAATCCATCTCCCAACTCGGCACAATCCGCGCGATCGACGAAGATGAAGACATCGACGAAGACGAGGATGAAGAGGAAGAAGACGACGACGAGGACGACGACGACGACGAGGACGACGACCTCGATGATGACCTCGACGACGACCTCGATGACGATCTCGACGACGACCTTGATGACCTAGACGATCTTGATGACGATCTCGACGACGACGACGATGAGGAAGAAGAAGAGGAAGAGCTTGAGGAAGAGTAATGGCGATCGAACTCGCGTGACGTGACAAACTCAAACAATTGGTCCGGTAGCTGCCGCGTGTCGGGTGGCTGCCGGATTTCTTGTTCGTCCGCTGTCAAAAAAAGCCGCTGTCCTCGTTGTAATCGGCACCTCTTCCCAGGTTTATCGCGCGTGTCGGAATTGCTCATCACGCGGCGTGGGGTATAATCGAATACGTGAAGTGGAATCAGGATCGACCCGATTGGGTCGCAAGCGACCTCATTATCCGGAACGGGGAGCGAGATGCCGAACCCCAATAAACGTCCCCATTCATCCCATTCGACTGCTCTGACCCAGCTTGCCGAACGAACGCAACTGGATTTCGAGCTCGAATTCCTGAACTCGCTGCTCGTGCGATTACCCGACTTCGCGGACGCATTGCGGGTGCAAGCCTGCAACTTGAGCGCGAAGGGACTCGTCAAGGAAGGTCTCAAAGTCGATCAGTTGATCGTGCAACTTCGCCCGGCGGATGCCACTGCCCACTACAACTTGGCGTGTAGGTACGCATTACTGCGTCAAGCGGACATGGCGATTCAAACTTTGAACCATGCCGTGGAATTGGGGTACAACGACTTCCTATACATGACACAAGACCGCGATCTGGAGTCGATTCGCAAAGACCCACGGTTCCGCGATCTGCTCAAGAAACAAGGTTTACGAAAAACCAAGTAATGTACTTACAGGGTGAGGGCGGATTCTGTGCCACGCACGATTGACTGGATGTATCACCGCAAGTCTTGAAACACCTGCAAAAAAGCTCAGGGGTTCCTTGAGCCACTCGGTGTCACGACGACAACAACCATCGACGCCACGAAGACTAAATACGGACCCGATGACGTTCCGAGTTTGCTGAAGGGCGTCAACACGCTGATCGTGGCAAAAGGGAAATCAGTCGTCGAACTCGATCTGAAGAACGAGAAGCCCGATAACGAGATCCTCGTCGCACTTTTACTTGGCCCGACGGGCAACCTCCGCGCTCCGACCGCCCGAGTTGGCACGACCCTGTTGGTCGGCTTCAGCGAACAAACTTATGCACTTTTCGTGGCCTAATTCGGTGCGTACACAACTCGGAAGCCCACATCCTCGCCACGGGTATCCGGGTTTGCACCCCGGCGGACGGCGGATCGGCACAACGCCGCGGGTTCTCGCCACGAGCCACCCCGCAACACTCGCAGTTCACCTTGCACTGGACCTTTCGGATCAACAGCGGAACGGTCCCGGTAGTCGGGTGCATAGACATCGTGACACCACTCCCAGACGTTGCCGTGCATGTCGTACAGCCCGAACGCATTCGGCTCCGTAGAGGCGACGGGGTAGGGCATCGTTCGCTCCAGTTTCGCTTTAGTGGTGTCTTCCTCGCCCAGCGTCCCCTTCTCGTCTTGCTCTTTGTCCATGTTGAAAATCGCCGATTTGCCGTAGGTCAGCTTATTGCCGCTCGAAAACGGGTCGGACCCGCCTGCCCGACAAGCGTACTCCCACTCGGCTTCCGTCGGCAGACGATAACCCCATCCTTCGCGTCGCTTGCGATCAATCAGTGAGAGTTTTTTGCAGAACTCGGTGGCTTCCTCCCACGTCACGCTGTCTACGGGTGCCTCCTTGGATTTGCGTAACTTCGGTGCCCACTTCGCGGGGGAGCGGCTCATCACTTGGATGAATTGCGATTGGGTCACTTCGGTGGTGGACAGGAAAAACGGCCCTGACACGGTCACCGGACCTTCGGGCGCTTCATTGGGTTGATGGCCGATTTCACTTGCCGGACTGCCCATTGCGAACGTCCCGCCTGGCAGTTGCACCAGCGTCATACTTTGTGCATTGGTGAACTTGTCCGGTAGCGGCGGAAGCGCTGACGCATATTGTTGATTGATGACGGCGCTGATTGCGGCGATGCCAGCGACCGCAAAGAACGCCAAAGCGCCCACGATCAGTGCCCGCTTCGGAAACCGATTCTTGGGCTTCCGACTCCGACGCCTCGTCGTCGCAGAACTAGGGTCGGGGTATGTGACCGTGAACTGGTCAAACGGTGTCGAATTCGGCAGAACGGATTGATTGGTCTGTTTCGCCGATACACCGGGACTTGCGTAGGTCATCACGGGCCGTACCGCGATGACTTCGATTGGCGAAACGGTCGGCCCAAGATTCGTCCCCGGTGGGCAGAATGGCATAAGCGCGTAGGCCACTTCTGCGGGTGTTTGCGGACGGTCCTGCGGTCGCTTCGCCATCAACCACTTGATGACCGCTTCCAGGTGCGGTGGCGCATCCGGAATGTGTTGCAACAAGCTCGGGGGGGGGGCGGTGATGTGCTGAATGAGTTTGTCCGTCGGGGTCGGACCTTCAAAGGGAACCTTCCCGGTCAAAATGTAAAACAGGGTCGCGCCCAGGGCATAAACGTCCGCGCGAATATCGACCCCGAGCGGGTTCTGGGCTTGTTCAGGTGCCAGAAAATCCGGCGTCCCCAGAACCAGCCCCGCATGAGTGACCCGGTTCAAGTCATCCCCGGCGGGATCGTTATTGAGCATGGCCAAGCCGAGATCGAGAATCTTGACTTGGCCCTTGGGTGTCAGCAACAAGTTGGACGGCTTCACGTCGCGGTGAACCAAGCCGCGTTCGTGCGCATGTTGCAGCCCAATCGCGGCCTGCCGGATGTAGTCGCACCCGTGCGGGATCGGAATCGGGCCTTGGTCTCGAACGACTTTGGTCAGGTCGGACCCCTCGACGTACTCCATTGCGAAGTAATGAATTCCGTCCACTTCGTCCGCGTCGAACGCCATCACGACGTTCGGGTGCGACAACTGCGACGCGGCCCGGATCTCCTGGTGAAACCGTTGAATGACCGCCGGTTTCGAGAGCTTTTCTTTGCGGATGACTTTCAGCGCCACGTCGCGGGCCAACCGCGTGTGGCGGGCTTTGAAGACCCGCCCCATGCCCCCTTCGCCGAGTAAGTCGAGCAAAAAGTACGGCCCTAACGTCAGTTGTTGGCCACGACCGCGTGAGATTTCTTTGATTTGAAAATCGGTCAGCCAGCGCTTGCTGCGGATTTCCTTCACCACCGCGAGCGGTTCCGGGTTCGTTTGCGCAACCCAGGCCGTGAGTTCGCCCCACTGGACCGCGCTGAGCAGCTTCGTATTTTGGATTGCGGTGAGCAGGGTGTTAGTCAGTGGAACGCTCATCAATTGTCCAAGTTGGGCAACGGGACGCAGTATCGGAGTATCATTGATTTAGCTGATACTTGGTACGATGGCGAGAGAAGACTTCGAGCCCGGCATTCATACAACGACGGTATCCGCACTCCGAGACCCTTTTCAACCCGGCCACGCCAGGATTTACCGTGCCCGATTCGCTGATGCTTGATGGACTGGGACCAATCCCGATTCGACGCCCGGATACCGTTACGGAATTGGGCGAACTCGTTCGGGAAGCCGTCCGAGACGAGAAAGCACTTTACCCGTTCGGCGGTCGGACCAAACTCGATTTCGGCTTGCCACCGACAAGGGCAGGGTTTGCGGTAGATTGTCGGGCCTTCAATACGATCATTGATTACCCGGCACGGGATTTAACGATCACCGTTGGTGCCGGGGTCACGATCGCCGCACTGCAAAAAGCACTGGCAGTCGAGGGACAACGACTGCCGATTGACATCCCCAACCCGGACGAATCCACGCTCGCCGGTGCCATCGCCACGAACACATCAGGCCCCCGTAGGTTCTTACGCGGGACGTTACGCGATGCCGTCATCGGAATCAGTTTCCTGACGGACGCCGGAGTCGAAGTGAAGGGCGGCGGGCGGGTCGTGAAGAACGTGGCGGGCTACGACCTAATGAAGTTGCAAATCGGCGTGCTCGGGACTCTCGGAATCCTGACCCAGGTGACGTTAAAAGTGACGCCCAAGCCGGAAGACCAAGCGTTCGTCGTGTTCGGCATCAACGCCGCGTCCATCGGGCCGACCTTGGACCGGCTGCATAACTCCGCCAGCCGTCCTGCCGCAATCGAAGTGTTGAATCGAGCGGCGGTGCAACAAATTGCGGAGCAGACCGGCATCATGTTCCCGACGGTCGATCCGTGGCTCATCGTGGTAGGGTTTGAAGAAAAGACTTCGACGGTCACATGGCAAGTCAGCACACTCAAAGACGAACTGAAGGCAGCCCCGGTCCGCAACGTCACGGAATTTCGGGGCGTAGAATGTGATAAGCTTTGGCACGCACTGACCCAGTTGCAATCCCCACGCGAATCACGGTTCAGCTTCAAAGCGAATATTTTGGCCAGCGAAGTTGGCACGTTCCTCGGTACAGCCAGTGCGGTGAATACGGATTTGGTACTGCACGCCCACGCGGGCAACGGCATCGTGTTCGGGCACATTCACGCCGAACTGACGGTCGATCAGGCGTCGGCAATACTGGCCAAGCTCACGCCAGCGGAACCGGGGAATTTGATTGTGCGGCGATGCCCCAGCGAGTGGAAAAAAGTGCTGCCCATCTGGGGCCGATCCCGCCACGAGCTTTCGACAATGCAAGCCGTGAAGAAGATGCTCGACCCACACAACGTATTTAACCCCGGTCGGCTGTTTAAGGTCTAACACACTACTCTCAACAAATATAATATGATGTCCACCAAAACAGAACTACCCGTTGTGATGCCGACAGGGCCAAAGATTGATTACGAGTTGTTACTCGATTGTGTCCATTGTGGGCTATGTACATCCGCGTGTCCCACGTATGTGGAGAACGGGAATGAAGCCGATTCACCACGCGGTCGAATCTATCTCATGCGGCAAGTGATTGACGGCGCGCTCGAACTTGATTCCACCGTGAAGGACCATCTCGACCTCTGCTTAAACTGCCGGGCTTGTGAGACGGCGTGCCCGTCCGGCGTGCAATACGGGCGACTGATTGAACCGTTCCGCGAGTACATGGAACAGCAAGAACCGGGTCGGTCCACGGCAACGTTGAACGCACTGCAACGGTGGATGTTGTTCAAGATTTTCCCGTCCCGTAACAAAACCCGATTGGCATTAGCCCCCGCACGACTGATGCAATGGACAGGCGTTGATTGGCTCATTGAAAAGGCGGGATTGACGCGATTACTGCCGAAATCGTTGCGGACGATGAAGAACATGTTGCCCGATTTGCACGCCCATTATGGCAGTTTGCCAGAAGTGCTGCCGGCGATCGGCCCCAAGCGAGCACGGGTCGGATTGTTCTTGGGTTGCGTTGCGGATGCGTTGTACCCGCAGACCAACTACGCCACCGCCAAAGTGTTACAAATGAACGGGTGCGAGGTGATTATTCCCCGCAACCAAGGGTGTTGTGGGGCGTTACATTATCACAACGCGGACGAGCATCATGCCCAAGAATTAGCAGCCAAGAATTGTGACGTGTTTGGGATGACGAGTGAAACTTGGGATTCGCTTGATGCCATCATCACCAACGCGGCGGGGTGCGGGGCGATGTTGAAAGATTACACCCACATGATGCACAATCACCCGCAAGCCGAAGCCGCGAAACGGTTCAATGCGAAGGTGCGTGATATTAGTGAATTCTTGTACGAGTTGGGCGCCATCAAGCCGACCCACCCGATCAACATTAAAGCGACGTATCATGATGCCTGCCATCTACGCCATGCCCAGCAAATCCAGAAACAGCCACGAGCCTTACTCGACCTGATCCCCGGCATGGAAATGATTCCATTACCCGAAACCGAACTCTGTTGCGGCGCGGCGGGTAGTTATAACCTCACGCAACCCGACATGGCCGAGAAACTCGGCGATCGCAAAATCGAGAACATCAAAGCGACGGGTGCGAAAGCCGTGTTCGCCGGAAATGTTGGCTGCCTGATGCAAATCACCCGACACTTGAAGAAAGAACTCCCCCATGTGTGGGCCGCCCACCCGATTGACGCGCTGTGGGCCAGCTACAGCGGGATCATGCCACGCGAATTGCAGTAACCAGGCGAATGGATCGTGACTGACAAGTCTTGATTGAGAACTCCGATAGGGGTTCCGGAATGTAGCCACGGGTGGAGCGCTTCGCGCAACCCGTGGGGTTGTAGCTTCACTACTAAACCGCCCTGAAGGGGCGGCGGACTTCCTTCGCCCCTTCAGGGCGAGTGACAATTGGGTGTCTAGTCCACGGGTTCCGCTTCGCTCCACCCGTGGCTACATTCCAGTGCCCCTTCAGGGCATAAAACGAGGACGGGCTGCCGATCACTTCCCGCCCAGAATCCGCACCCGTGCCGTGGAATCCGGCGATTCTTCCAGTTCCACCCGCAAGGGTTTCGTCCGCTTGTCACTTTCGACGGACAGCGTCACGGTGTGAACGCCCGTCGTTAAATCGAGTTGCAACATCGGCGTGGGTTCGATTGGGTTGCCGTCGATCCAAACGGTCAGGCCAGCGGCTTCGTTCAGTGCCAGTTTCACTTTCCCCGCCGTGGTGACATCCAGTTGGAACCGGACCACGGACAGTAGCGGTGCGTTTTGGTTCCACTGAAATGCTGGCGTTGCATCTGGGGGAAGGTCACCGGAAACAGCACTGTAGGCTGCTGCCCAAGTCAATCCTGGGTCCGGCACCGCGACGGCGGCGAGTCGTTGCCGGTTCAAGATTGTGTACATCTCCTTGGTCGGTTGAAGGGCTTGCCAACTGCGCACGACTCGCCCCGGTGTGGCGGCGTAACTGCCTTTGCCGAGTTCCGAAAGGAACCGCGTCAGGTCGAGCAACTCTTGCCGCGTTAGCGGATCGACCAAGCCTTCGGGCATTAGCGATTTGCCGTCCTTGCGTTGGGCAATGTCCGCCGTCGGGATCACCACTTCGCGGTCTTCGTTGTCACGCAACACCAGTTCGGTTTTGGTCTCCCGAACGCGGATGCCGGTGAAGATGCGGTCGTCCACCGTCGTGACGATGAACGAGTTGTAACCCTCCTTGATCTTCGCGTTCGGGTTCAACAGCGACTCGACTAAGTAATCGACCGGGGCACTTGCCCCGATGCTCGACATGTCCGGGCCGACTTGCCCGCCCGCGCCGGCAATCGCGTGACACTTCAAGCAGTTCATCGCCGCTTGACGGTAAACTTTTTCGCCACGGGATGGGTCACCAAGCTTGGCCACGTCGTTCAAGAACTGGTCGAGTTCCTTCCCGGCTAACGCCCACTTCTTCACCGTCAGGTCGCCCGCCGTCGTTAGGGCGTCAATCAACTTCGCGTCGGCTTGGGCCGTCGCCTTGGCCGCTTGGACCCCGAGCCTGGCAACGTCGGCGGGGATTTTCTTACCGGCCAGTGCCTTCGTCAGTTCGGCGGGTCCGTCCTTGCGATTGACGAACGCCGCGAACAGTTCACCGAGTTCGGCGGTAGCGGGGGCCGATTGGAGGAAATCGGTGCTGAGCGCCGCCGCCGATTTCAAATCCAGTTTCGTGAGCGCGACGAGTGCAAGTCGTTGATTTTCTGGCGCGTCTTTCGCGGCAACCAATTCCTTGAAGAACTTTTGGCTACTCGCACCACCGAGCGATACCAAACCGTCAAACGCGGCCCGCCGATCTTCATCCGTGGCTGTTTTGGCGATCGTTTGCAACTTCTCGCGGTTGGATTCGATCTTCCACAAGCCGGACAACTTGGCCGCACTTTGGCGTCGCGTCCCACCCTCCGAATCGAGTGTCTTGGTGATGAGTGCGGTGATGTCCGCTTTGGGTGCGCCGACCTTGCGGCTGCGTGCCGATTCTTCCACTGCCGCGAGCAACTTCGATTGCAGTTCTGGACTCGCCCCTTCAGATTGTTTCACGACGAAACCCAACTCCGTTGGCCCGCCGAGTTGCGCGAGAATCATCCAGACATCGGGCTGACGTTCCTTGGCAATCTTGCCCGCGTTCAACAACCCCATCAGTGGTCCGACCACATCGCCGGAACCGGACGCTTGCAACGCGAACACGAGGTGCCGGGGGTTGCCGTTGAAGTCGAGTTTGCCGGCTTTCACGTCGTCCAGCCACACGGGCGCGAGTTCGTGCATCGCCATCCAGATGCCGTAATCGAGCCACTTGTCAACGGGCTTATCCAGTGCTCTGGCCGCGATCACTGCGGCCTGCGAATTCGGGATCGTGGACAACGCCCGTACCGCGTCCAACCGCACTTGTGGTTGATCGTCGGAAACGCGGGACGCCAGCAGTTCCATCGGGTTCGGCAATCGTGTGGCCCACGCCGTGACGACACGACAAGCTGCCGCCCGTGCCCGGTAGTCCTTCGAGTTCAGCACGGCGTCGAGCAACTTCGGTTCGACCACGTTCAAGCCTTGGTAGACCCACAGCGCTTCGAGGCGATGGTGTTCAAAGTCTGGGTCTTGCGTATCGAGCTTCGACACCCATGCCGTGAGTTCGGGTAGCACCTTGGCGGCCCCCTGCTCTTTCAGCACTTGCTTGGCCATCAGCCGCGTCCAGTCTTCAGGGGCTTTCAACTGGTTCAGAAGTTCCGGGATGCTCGCGCCGACGAGCTTCGGCTTCTCTACGAGTGGCCGGTTCTTCGCCGTGATCCGCCAGATGCGGCCGTGGGTTTTGTCCCGGCGTGGGTCGCGGAAATCGACTTCGCCGTGTTGAATGATCGGGTTGTACCAGTCCGCCACGTAGATCGCGCCGTCCGGTCCCATCGCCACGTCGATGGGTCGAAACGCCGGGTGGTTGCTCTTGATGATTTCTTGCTTTTCTTGCGAGGCGTAGCCGCTACCGTCGTCCTTCAACACGAAGCGACAAACACGGTGCCCCCGGAAATCATTCGTCACCAAACTGCCGCGATACTCTTCGGGCAGATGCCGCCCGCTCAGGACCGCCAGCCCGCAATGCTTCGGGCTGCCGGGGTTCAAACCGCTCAACAATCGGGGCGGGTTGAACGCCGTCACGTAGTACGCGCCGGGCATGTACAAGTTGATGCCGTCCCCGCCAGCGCCGTCGGTGGCGAACGTCTGCCCCCAGCGGTCGTGCTTCATGCCCCACGAGTTCACCAAGCCGCGCGCGAAGACGTTCATTTCCAGCGTTTCTGGCCGGAATTGCCACGTGCCGCCCGCGTTCAATCGCCGCACGCCGTTCGGCGTTTCGATGTGGCTGTGAATGTAAATCGACTGGTTGAAGTACATCAACCCGTCCGGCCCCCACTGGAACGTGTGGATGATGTGGTGCGTGTCTTCGGTCCCGAAGCCGGATAGCACGATGCGTTTTTTGCGGGCTTTGCCGGTGACTGGATCGGGGTCGGAGAAGTGAACGAGGTCGGTACTGTCGGCGACATAAGCCCCGCCGTCACCGGGGACGACGCCGGTTGGAATCAACAACCCGTCCGCGAACACCGTGGTCTTGGTCGCTTTGCCTTCGCCTTTGGGGTCTTCCAAAATCAAGATGCGATCAGTGCTCGCCTGACCGGGTTTGATTTGTGGATACACTTCGCTGGACGCCACCCAGAGCCGTCCCTGCGGATCAAAGTTCATCTGAATCGGCTTGGCCAACATCGGATCGGCGGCGAACAGATTCACTTCAAAGCCGTCCGGCACGATGAACGTCTTGCGTTCAATCTCCGGGTCCGGGTCGGGTATCTTGGCGTCCCGTTGCGCGAACGCGGCTGGCGTCGCATAGAAACTGAAGACAAACAGTGCGATCGTGAACAGGATGCGGGGTTGCGTTTTCATTTGGCACCGTCCTTCTTGGCGGGGTTGCGGAGTTCGGCGATTTCGTTTTCGACCTTCACGATCAGCGGATCAAACTCAGGGATTTCCTTGCCGTTCTGCCCCTGCTCGTGCTTGCGAAACCCGAACAGGTACGTTTCATTCTGCGGCCGCCAGCGGTGGAAAAAGAGCTGGTTTTTCTCGATGATTTTGCCGCGGATTGCTTCCGTCTGAGAACCCAGTGGTATCGCCGGAAGTGCGGTCGTGAAAGCCCGTGCGGTGATGTCATAACCGAGCGAATTCATGTGGATGCCGTTCTCCGTGAAGTGTTGTGATTGTTGGCTGGCGAGGGTGTACAAGTCCACAAATTCGAGCTTGCGGGCTTTTGCAACATCTTGAATCGCAGTGATGTAGAGGTGCAAATTCTTGTTCTTCGCGTCCGTGCCCTTCATCGGCGGCACGTTCTCGAACGGCGTGGGTGACATCAACACAATCCTCGCCTTGGTCTTGGCGACCTCGTTCAGCAGTTTCGTAAATTGGGCAACGAACGGCTTGATACCATTCGGCCCGTCAAAGGATTCGTTCTGTCCGAAGCAGGCGATGATGACCGTCGGCTTCAGTTCCTTCGTCAGCGTCACCATGCGTTCGTAACCCTTCGGCGACGGGTCGAAACTGTTGCGGGATTCGCCCCAAACCGTGTCACCGCTCCAGCCGAGGTTGCGGAAGGTGACGTGCTTATCTCGGTTGGCCAACGTCATGGCCAATTCCCAGGAGCCGTACTTTTGCTCCCGTTCCACGAGCGTGCCGCCCAGCAGCACGACGCGGTCGCCGTCCCGGAATTGAAACGGGTGATCGGCCTTCACGGAATCAGTCGCCAGGAGAAGGCTTGCCACGCACGTGGCAATAATTCGAGGGAGTATCACGGAGAGGATCCTTTATCAACAGGTGGGAAACCGCTATCATTCAGCCGCATCATGCGATTAGAATCAAGCACAATTTTGCAGAACCGCCGAGTCGTTGCTTAGGGTCACACTATGAACCGCCACACTTTTGCATCGTTCCTTGTAGTCGGGTTGGTCGGGATTCTGCTCGCGCCGACCGAATCCCCCCGAGCGGCAGAGCCACCGAACAGCGTCGTGAAAGTCGCGTTGAACGGCCACAATTTCACGTTGCCCGCAGGCTTTGAAATTGAGTTAGTTGCCGGGCCACCCCAGGTGCAACGACCCGTCGCGGCGGCGTTCGGCGTCGATGGCACATTGTATGTCACGGAGTCGTCGGGAACGAACGACCCGGTGCAAAAGCAGTTAGCCGAGAAGCCCCACCAAGCATTGCGACTGAAGGCGGATCGCACTGGAAAGTTTACCGAGGTCAAATTATTCGCAGACAAACTCATGATGCCCCAAGGCATTATGGTCTCCGGCGATTCCGTTTACATCGGCACGCCGCCGAGCATTTGGAAGTTCTCGACGGACGGCACGAAACCCCGCGAAGAATGGTTCAACGGCAAAACACTGACGGGTTGCACGAACGATTTACACGGCCCCTACCTCGGAATCGACGGCTGGATTTACTGGACCAAGGGCGCGTTCGCCACGCAAACTTACACCTTACCGAATGGCAAACCCTTCAAGACCCGTGCCGCGCACATCTTCCGTTCCAGACCGGACGGCACCAATCTTGAGCCGATGATGACCGGCGGGATGGACAACCCGGTTGACGTTGTCTTCACGCCAACCGGCGACCGGATTTTCACCACGACGTTTCTGCAACACCCCGGCGACGGCAAGCGAGACGGCCTGATTCACGCAATTTACGGCGGTCTGTATGGCAAGGACCACGACGCCCTTACGGTGGAACATACCGGGACTAGCCCGCACCTGATGCCGATCCTGACGCACCTCGGGGCGGCCGCGCCGTGCGGATTGCATCGTTATGAATCGACGGTGTTCGGTAATGAGTACCGCGATAATCTGTTCGCCTGTTCCTTCAATATGCACAAAGTGACACGGCATGTGCTGATCCCAACCGGCGCGACGTATCGCACGCAAGACTCCGATTTTCTCGTGTCGGACAACCTCGATTTCCACCCCACCGATGTGATCGAAGACGCCGACGGGTCGTTGATCGTGGTGGACACGGGCGGTTGGTACAAGCTCTGTTGCCCGACATCGGCGATGGCCAAAAACGACATTTTCGGGGCCATCTACCGGGTTCGCAAAACTGGCGTGAAACCAATCGTTGATCCGCGTGGCCTGCAAATCGAGTGGAGCAAATTGCCAGCACTGGAGTTAACGAAGTACCTCGACGACCCCCGACCCGTCGTGCGGCAACGGACGATTGAAACACTTGGCAAACAGACTGAAACCGCGATGCTCGCAATCGAAACCATGTTGCGGGAATCGAAATCCGTCGAAGCGAAACGCAACGCCCTGTGGGCAGCCAGCCGGTTTGAATTGGCGTCTTCGCAGGGACAGGGCAAAAAACTCGCTCATCTCGCGTTGGACGATTCCGACGAAAGCGTGCGGCAAGTGGCGCTACACATTCTGAGTTTGTACCCGGACAAAATTGCGTTAGTAGAAGTTGCAAAGCAGTTGAAAACCGGCACACCAGCCAATCGTCGGGTCGCGGCTGAAGTCCTCGGGCGTATCGGTGACAAGTCGAGTGTCCCTGCACTTTTGGAATCGCTGCCGATGGCCAACGATCAGGTTTTACACCACGCAATCACTTACGCATTGACCGAAATCGGTGATGGGGAAGGCACCCGTGTTGGACTTAACAGCTTAAATCCCAATGTGGTGCGTGGGGCGTTGGCGGCACTCAATTCGATGCCGAACGGCTTGACCGCGACTGACGTGCTCCACGCCGTCAATTCACCTGATGAACCGTTGCGCGACACCGCATGGTGGGTGTTATCGAAGCACCCGGAATGGTCGGACACGGTCGGCAAGCACTTCACCGATGTGTTCAAGGCCAAGCCGCCGACCGTGGACGAACTGACCAAGTTAGCGAAGTTCACCAAGACGGAGCCGATCCAAAGACTCTTCGCGGACTGGATGACCTCGAAGGACCGGACACCCGATGAACGCCGTGCCGTGATGCTCGCCGTTGCCTCATCCGGATTGAAGGCCATGCCAACCGTGTGGTTGGATGCCGTCACCTCAACTCTGACCGAGGGCGATGCGGCCCTTTGCCGAGATGCGTTGATGTTGTGTCGCAGTCTGCCGTTGCCGAAGACGCTTCCGGTGCCGCTAGCCCATGCACTCACGGAAGCCGGCCAGAACGCCAAGTTGCCACAAGATGTGCGTTTTGCGGCTCTGGCTCTGAACTCACCGAACCGACTCGAACCGGCACTCTTCACCGAACTTCTCGCGGCGGTTCACCGGGATCAAGCCGCGACCGTTCGCACCCCTGCCGCTACAGTGTTGTCTCGGGCGGAATTGGACACGAATCAACTGCTGGAACTCACGAAGGCGATCGCGACAACCGGGCCGATGGAACTCGATAAGCTTCTCGAACCCTTTGCCCGGAACACGGATGAGCCAGCCGCGTTGGCACTGCTAGTATCCCTCAAAGATTCACCGCTACGGAGCAGTCTTCGCAGCGACATGTTGAAGCCCCGGCTGGCGAAACACTCGGATGTAGTCCGGACGAGTGCAGAGACGCTTTATGCGACACTCAACGTGGATGCCGCAGCCCAAAAAACGAAGTTGGAAGAGTTGGTCACGACGCTGAAAGACGGTGACGTTCGACGCGGCCAAGTCGTGTTCAACAGCCCGAAGGCCGCGTGTATTACCTGTCACGCGATCGGATACCTCGGCGGGAAACTTGGCCCGGATCTGACCCGCATTGGCGGCATTCGCTCCGAACGGGACTTGTTGGAAGCGATCGTGTTTCCGAACGCCAGCTTCGTGCGCAGTTACGAACCCGTACACGTGACCACGCACGATGGCCGCGTGTTCAACGGCATCCTCAAGAAGGACGCACCGGACGAAGTGATCCTCGCCGTGAGCACGACGGAGGAAGTTCGCCTTGCCCGCGCCGACATCGACGAGGTCAAGCCCGGCGCCGTGTCCGTGATGCCTAGTGGGTTGGATCAACAACTGACAAAGCAGGAGTTGGCGGACCTGGTGGCGTTTCTGAAGGCGTCAAAATAACGGTGCGGTCTTGGCCGCGAACCTTATCGGTTAGCCACTGGATCACGAAGAAGAACACCGGCGTTAGGAACACGCCGAACAGGGTGACGCCGATCATCCCGGCGAACACGGCTGTGCCCAGCAGTCGGCGCATTTCCGCGCCGGCACCTTGAGAGGTCAGGAGTGGTACGACGCCCAGGATGAACGCCACCGAAGTCATCACGATCGGGCGGAGTCGCAACTGACACGCCTCCAGTGTGGCTTCCCGCAAGGATGCACCGGCTTCGTGTCTGGACCTGGCAAATTCCACGATCAGAATCGCGTTTTTGCACGCCAAGCCGATCAACACGACGAACCCGACTTGCGTGAAGATGTTCACGTCCTGCCCGGCAATCAGCACCCCGGTGGCCGCGCACAACAAACACATCGGCACCACGAGAATGACCGCAAGCGGCAACGTCCAACTTTCGTACTGCGCGGCCAGCACCAAGAAGACCAACACCACGGAAAGCAAGAGCGCCCACAACGCGGTGTTGCCGGATTGCTGCTGCAAGAGTGCGAGTTCGGTCCATTCCGCGCGCATGTCGTTGGGCAATTGTTGATCGGCGAGTTGTTCCAAGCTCGACATCGCTTGCCCGCTACTGACACCTTGAGCGGGGTTCGTCGTGATTGCGGCGGCGGGGTAGAGGTTGTAGCGCGTGACCATCACCGGGCCGGTGATTTCCTGCACCTTCACGAACCCGGAAAGCGTGACCATCTCGCCCTTGCGGGTTCGCACGGTCATGTGCCGTGGGTCGTTGACATCATCCCGGAACTTCGAGTCCGCTTGCACGTTGACCTGCCACGTTCGACCGAAGCGGTTGAAATCGTTCACGTACAGCGACCCGAATTCGACCTGCAAGTCGTTAATCACGTTCGTGACGGGCACCCCAATCGCTTCCGCACGTTCACGGTCGAACTTCAATTCCAGCCACGGCGCGTCGGCCCGATACCCGGTGAACGACCCCTGCAAATCGGGGCGACTCATCGCATCCGATACAATCGACTCCGCCGTGGTTTGCAACAGTTTTGGAGACGGATCACCACGGTGTTCGACCATCAGTTTCATCCCGCCGGTGGCACCCAAGCCGTCAATCGGCGGGGCGCCGAAGACGTTCACGATGGCGGTGTTGATGTTGTCGTCGCAGGCCGCTTGCAACTTCGCGGCAATCGCGTCCGCCGTTTTGTCGGCCGCGCGGCGGGTATCGAACGGATCGAGCATCACATAAACCGTGCCGAAGTTGGGGGCGTTCGCCCCGAGCAAGATCGACGTTCCGGACACGGCGATGGTGTGCGCCACCCCCGGAATTTGCCGCGCGATTTCGTCCACCTTCCGGACAGCCGCATCACTGCGTGTCAACGACGCCGAATCCGGCAGTTGCAGGTTGACGAGGAGGTAGCCTTTGTCCTGGTTCGGAATGAATCCCACCGGCGATTGGCGGATGACTTCCACCGTGAGGTAGACAAACCCGGCATAGGCGAGCAGAACCACTGGCGTGACCCACAGCAGCAGCTTGATGACCGACAAGTACCCGGTCGTCAGTACCGCGAACGCCTGGTTGAACAAGGCGAACGCCCAGCCTAACAGCCGATTCAACACGATGCGTAACAGCCAGCCGACTACCAATCCAATAAACGCAGCGGCCACCGGGAGGAGAGTGGAAAGTGGAAAGTGGAGAGTGGACAGTAAAGCCGAGGAAAGATTTTCTTCCTGTCCACTTCCTACTGTCCACTGTCCACTGTCCACTATCCACTTCTGTTGATGGGCGTAGTATTGAATGCCGACATATGCCAACCACGCGATCGCAAGCGGGAAGACGATTCGCGGCAGTGGCTCTCGGACCCGCTCGCCTCGGGGCTTCAGCAGTAATGCACACAATGCGGGGCTGAGTGTCAACGAGTTGAACGTCGAGAGCAGCGTTGAGATCGCAATCGTCACGGCGAATTGGCGGAAGAACTGGCCGACGATGCCGGTGATAAACAAGCAAGGAATGAACACCGCCGCCAGCACCAACCCGACGGCAATGACCGGACCGGCGACCGCGTCCATCGCCGCGATCGTGGCGTTCTTCGCGGATTTCCCAAGTTCGATGTGATGCTCCACCGCTTCTACAACCACGATGGCATCATCCACCACGATCCCCACGGCCAACACGAGACCGAACAGCGTGAGCGCGTTGAGACTGTACCCGGCTAGCGCCATCGCGCCGAACGTCCCGATGATCGCAACGGGAACCGCCGCCAAGGGAATGATCGCCGACCGCCAGCTTTGCAAGAATACGAGCATCACGATGGCCACGAGAATGATCGCGTCCCGCAGTGTCAGAAACACTTCGCGCACGGATTCTTCGATGAACGGCGTGGTGTCGTAAACGATGGAGTAATCGACACCGGTGGGGAATTTCGTGCGTAGCTCGGTCATTTTTTCTTTGACCCGGCGTGCGGTGTCCAGCGCGTTGGTGCCGGGAAGTTGGTAGATGCTCAGGGCAATCGACGGTTGCCCGTCCAGCGTACACGTTTGGTCGTAGCCGACTGCCCCCAGTTCAATCCGCGTGGCCACGTCCCGCAAGTGAACGGCCCGCCCCTCGGCATCGGTTTTGAGGATGATGTCGCCGAACTGGGTCGGGTCTTCGAGACGGCCCAACGTGTTGATGGTGTACTGGAACGTCTGGCCTTTCGGGGCGGGCGGTTGGCCGATCTGGCCGGCGGCGACTTGGGCGTTTTGTTGCTCGATGGCGTGAACCGCGTCGGCGGCGGAGAGGTTGCGGCCCGTGAGTTTGTCCGGATCGAGCCACACTCGCATACTGTAATCGCGCTGCCCCAAGAACTGAATGTCGCCGACCCCTTCGAGACGAGCGAGTTCGTCGCGGAGTTGAATCGTGGCGTAGTTGCTGAGGTAAATGTCGTTCCGCGACTGATCCGGAGACCGCAGGTTCACGATCATCAACTGACCCGTAGATTTCTTCTTAACGGAGACCCCCCGGCGACGCACGATGTCCGGCAGAACCCGTTCAGCCAAATTGACCCGATTCTGAACCAGCACCTGTGCGATGTTCAAATCGACGCCGGGCTTGAACGTCACCGTGAGTGTGTAGGAGCCGTCGTTCCCGGACGTGGACGACATGTACAACATGCCTTCGACGCCGTTGACTTGCTGTTCGATCGGCGCGGCCACGGTGTTATCCACATCGCGCGAGTTCGCACCCGGATAGGCCGCAGCGACTTCCACCGTCGGCGGCGTGATCTCGGGGTACAGGGCAATCGGCAGCCGTGACAGCCCCACCAAGCCACCGAGGGTGAGCAAGATCGAGAGGACAGCCGCCGCAATGGGTCGTTCGATGAAAAAGCGTGCGAACACGGGAGCCTCAAGTCGCGCGGGCCAGGAGATGAACAAAGTGGACAGTGGACAGTGGACAGTGGACAGTGGGTAGGAAGGAAATCTTTCTTCGGCTTTCCTACCCACTACAGGAAGGAAATCTTTCTTCGGCTTTCCTATCCACTCTCCACTGTCCACTAACCACTACTCGTACCCACGCCGCGTCGAAGAATGTAACGAATCGCCGGACGAACAAAGCCGAAAGCAAACAGCCAGCGTGACGCCGTCCCTAGCCAACGAACCCATTTCAATCGGGCCAGCCAACCGTGCGCCAGCCAGTCGATGAGGACGTAAAACACGGGCGTGAGGAAGATGCCGAACATCGTCACCCCCAACATTCCGGAGAAGACTGCAACACCCAACGCGGTCCGCATCTCGGCCCCGGCGCCTTGCGCTAACGCCAGTGGTAGGACACCAAGCACGAACGCCACCGAGGTCATCAAAATGGGGCGCAACCGCAGGTGACACGCTTCCAAAATCGCCGTGTACCGATCGGCCCCGGCCTCCCGGCGGCGCTTGGCGTACTCAATGATGAGGATGGAGTTTTTGCACGCCAACCCGATCAGCACGACGAAGCCAATCTGGGTGAACAGGTTCACGTCTTGCTTGGCGATCCCTAATCGGCGCGCCAACTCGACATCAACGTATTCTTCCCGCTTCGCAACCCCGAGGCTCGTGATCGGGTTGAAGCCCTGCCCGGCAATTGACACGTCAAAATCGACGACCTCAATCTTTTCGCGTGACAGCGCCCCGACGCCGGCAAGGGAACACGAGATGCAGATCGGGACCACCAGGATCACGGCTAGGGGTAGCGACCAGCTTTCGTAAAGAAACGCCAGGACCAAGAACACGACCGCGACCGCAATCCCGAAGACGGCGAACCCCGTTTCCCGCGAGCGTTCCTCGATGAACGCCAGTTCGGTCCACTCGGTCGTCATGTTCTGCGGCAACTCTAACTCAGCGAGGCGTTGCATGATTGCGAGGGCTTCGCCGCTACTGGTGCCGGGCTTGATGTTGCCGTTGATGGCGGCTGCGGGGTGCATGTTGTACCGGGTCTGGACGAGCGGCCCGGTGATCTCTTGGACTTCCGCGACGGCGCCGATGGGCACGAGTTGCCCGGCGGCGTTTTTGACTTTTAAGCGGCGGATCATTTCCGGGTCGTTGCGGAACGTCGGTGCGGCTTGGACGTTCACTTGCCAGGTCCGACCGAAGCGGTTGAAGTCGTTCACGTACCGCGCGCCAAGCGTCGCTTGCATCGTGCCGTAAATATCGCGGACATCAATCCCCTGTGCGGAACACGCGGCTTGATCCACCTTGATGAACAGTTGTGGGGCGTTCGTGCGATAAACGCTGAACAGTCCGATCAGGCCCGGTTGTTGGTTCCCTTTGTCCATGAGGTTTTCGGTTTGCCCCTGCAACATACGCGGGCCAATATCGCCACGGTCTTCGACCATCAACTTGAACCCACCGGCCCGCCCCAACCCCGGTACCGCCGGTGCGCCGAAGATGTTGACTTGCGCACTCGGAACCTCGGCGTTGATCCGTTTCCGCAAGTCGGCGGCGACGGCTTCCGAGTAAAGCTGCGGCGTGCGCCGGTTCTCGAAGGTGTCCAGGATGATGAACATCGACCCAAAGTTCGAGCCGTAGGCACTGAGTACGAACGAGTTCCCCGCCACGCTGTTGACGTGACGCACGCCGGGGGTGTTCATTGCGATGTCCGTGATTTGGTTAATCACCACACGGGTCCGTTGGGCCGAAGCGGCGTCGGGCAGTTGAATGCTCGCAATCAGGTACCCCTTGTCTTGTTGCGGAATGAACCCGGTCGGCAGCCGTAAGTAGCCCCAGTAGGTCAAGCCGAGCAACCCGCCGTACACAAATAGCACGATCAGTGGCACGCGAATGACGGACCGAACAATCCGAACATAGCCA
>JAYVXO010000065.1:0-20845 GCA_043785105.1 Fimbriiglobus sp. | reverse complement strand
ACGGGTACGGAACGATGGACTATGAAGTTCTCGGTTATCGCGCCGCCGATCTGGTGCGAATGGACATTCTCGTTCACGGCAACAAGGTCGATGCCCTTTCCATCATCGTCCACCGGGGTACGGCGGAGCGGCGGGGGCGGAAGGTGTTGCAGAAGTTGCGCGAAGAAATTGACCGGCACATGTTCGAGGTGTCGTTGCAAGCAGCCATCGGCGGGCGGATCATTGCCCGCGAGTCCATTGCTGCGATGCGGAAGAACGTGACGGCGAAGTGTTACGGCGGCGACATTACCCGCAAGCGCAAGCTCTGGGCCAAGCAAGCCGAGGGCAAGAAGCGGATGAAGCAAATTGGCCAAGTGGAGGTTCCGCAAGAAGCCTTCCTCGCGGTCCTGGAATCGGGTGACGACTAATCCATTAATTCCCCACGGACTCCGATCGGTGGGGAATTGGCACGTGTCGGGTGAGGAATGCGAATCGTGGATCGACCCCCGACGCCGGAATCAGACACGCCGGAATTGCCCGACGACCAGCCTGTTGCAACGCAGTCCGGGTCTACTTGGACCGACGAACAACACCGTCACATTCCGTCACCCCCCACTCTGTCACCCCACATTCCGTCACCCCACACTGCCCCACCGCCTGAAACTTTTCAGCCCAGCACGACGCGCCGGTTCGTGCAAATCTTTGCCGTGTTCCTCTGCTTTTTCTTGCTGGCGCGGACGGTCGCGGTCGAACCGTTTGGCGTGCCAACTGGCAGCATGGCGCCCGCACTGATCGGCAATCATCGGGAAGCGGATTGCCCCCGTTGTGGGTATCTCCTGCGGGTTGGGGAGCCGGGTCCGGATGCGCGACCTGTGAAATTTGAAGCGTGTCGATGCCCGATTTGCGGGGACGTTGTCGATTTGTCGCAGGCCCGCGAAGTGCCCGGTGATCGGCTCATGGTGGACAAAACGGTGTACCACGCCCGCAACCCCAGACGGTGGGAAGTGGCCGTGTTTCGGTGCCCGGCGGATCTCTCGAAGCCCTATGTCAAACGAGTCGTCGGGTTGCCGGGCGAGCGGATGCAAATCACGGGCGGCGACTTGTACGCCAATGGCGAACTGCTGCGGAAGACTTTGGCCCAAGTCCGCGAAACCCGGATTCTTGCCTTCGACCTCAACACGCCCCTGTCGCAAGGTTGGAACGCCCGCTGGCTGGTAGAACCGCTCAGTACCACCGCGAAATCAGCACCCCCGTCGCGCCGAATGCCGGAACGCACTGTCGATGACGCGGTGCTCTCCGATCACACCCTCCATCTCGACACCCTGGACAAGCCCGATGGCCTCGGCTTAACGTATCGCAACTGGAACCTCGATAGCCGCGAAGAAGAACCCGTGAACGACTTCTTGGGCTACAACGGCCAGCCACCGGAACGGCGTGGGTTTGGTCGCTCGTTTCCCGTTCCGCTCGGCGACCCGGTCCACGACTTCAGTGTGACGTTCGACTTGGACGTGAAGGCCGGGTCCGGGAGCTTCGCGTGTCGGCTTTCCGATGGAGCCGATAGCGTGCGTGCGGACTTCCCCATTGGCGTAGATTCGCCTTTACCTGATGTGCAAGTCGCCCACGATGGTGGCCGAACTCCGGCGACTGGCACAGGTCATCGGCTCGAAGCTGGGAAAACTTACCGCGTCGAGTTTGCGTTCGTGGACCGTCGCGCGAGTCTGGCAATCAACGGAACCGAAGTCATGACGGCACTGGATTTGCCCCACGATCCACCCGGTCGGCCCCGTCGGGGTGGGATGAGTCGCCCCGTGCAAATCGGTGCGAAAGGCGTGTCAGTCGTGGTGAAAAACTTCAAGCTCTACCGCGACATTCACTACTTGGGCGTCGGAAGTGCTACGAAAAGCTGGCAACTCGGCCCGAAAGAATATTTCATGATGGGCGACAACACCTCGAACTCGCACGACAGCCGGGTTTGGACCGTGAACGATGTTCCGACACCGGGCGTGCCAGAAAAGGACTTCATCGGTAAACCATTTCTAATCCACCAACCGATGCGGTTGACTCGTATCACAGTTAATGCCCGCGAGTGGGTCTTTCAAACGCCGGATTGGACCCGAATGCGATGGATGCGGTGACGATCGAGAAATGGCGGCGTTGAAGAATCGAATTACCGTTGTATCACTGTGTGTTTGGGTTTCGTTTCCTGTTCGAGAACCGCATGGCTACTTTGAAACCGTCCGCCAAACCCATCGACCCCACCCACCCGAAAGATTCGTTCCGGGAAGTGATCGAGACCATTGTGTTCGTGGTTGCCCTCGTGTTGATGTTGAAACTCTTCATCGTGGAAGCATTCGTCATCCCCACCGGGTCGATGGCCGAAACGCTTTACG
The DNA here is from genome assembly GCA_043785105.1 of Fimbriiglobus sp. Taxonomy (GTDB): domain Bacteria; phylum Planctomycetota; class Planctomycetia; order Gemmatales; family Gemmataceae; genus Fimbriiglobus. The sequence continues at coordinate 18,476 of JAYVXO010000065.1, read as the reverse complement.
GTTATCAGAAGACGGCGACGTGCCCCGATTGCGGGCATAGTTACCCTGTCAATTCCAGCGACGAAGTCGAACCGCAAAACGGTGCGACGCGGCTCATCACCGGCGCTACTTGCCCAAATTGTGGTTACCGCTGGGTATGGACACAACCCGAGAAACCAGGGAATGGGAGCGGGGACCGGGTGTTGGTTCATAAAGCACTTTACAACTTCACGGACCCGAAGCGCGGGGATGTGGTCGTCTTCAAGTTCCCCGTCGATCCGCAGTTGAATCACACCGCCCAAAGCTACATCAAACGGCTGTCGGGTCTGGGTGGAGAAACGATCGCCATCTACCGCGGTGACTTGTACGTCTGCAATTCGTTGCAATACCCGGAAGACGCACGGGACTCGTTCAACGAACTCCTCTACCCGCGGCCAAAAGCCGAGGATCGGGATCGAATCTGGGAAGGCCCGGAAGTCAATCGGCTGAGTCGGACACAACCCCCGTACCTTTCGCTCGGGATCGACTTCACCTATCACAACAAGCCAGCCCCGCTTGCACTCTTTGACGCGAGTCGGCAACGCGGTTTCACGACCACGGCGGCAGGCGGGTTTGAGTTGATTCGCAAGTCCGACGACATCGCCATGTCCATGCGGCGGATTGTGTACGACAACGAAAACCAATCGCAATTCCTGCAAAAGAAAGGCGTGCCGGCCCGGTGGCAAGCCGAGACCGGGAACTGGAAGATCGACAAACCGGAGACGCCGAAGGTCTTCACGCACAATGGTGACGAAACGAACTGGCTGCGGTACCGGCACCGCATGGCGACAACTCGGGACGAGTGGAAACGGGTGGAAGGCGGTTACCAAGAAGGCTTGTTCCCGCCCACACTGATTACCAACTTCCTCGGGTACAACTCCTACGAAGAGGGCGGAGAAATGGTCCGCCAGAACAACGGGGATCGTTGGGTCGGCGACTTGATGATTGAATGCGCAGCGAAAGTGTCGGGGCCTTCGGACGAAGTGGTTCTAGAACTCTCGAAGGGAATGCACCGTTTTCAAGCTCGCTTCACGGGTGGTCAAGTGAAACTCGTCAGTGTCGGGCCGGGTGGGAAGGAACTGGCTTCGCAACCGACCAAGATGACAGCGGGTGGGACTTACGACCTGCGGTTTGCGAATTTTGACAGCCGCCTACGGGTCTGGGTCAATGGAACCCGGATCGACTTTGGCACCGCCGCCGACGTGCCACCGTGGGATACGACCGGGTACGATCAAGCCCTCGGCGCGATTGCGTCCGCAATCTTTGCACCCACCCCGAACGAATCCAATGACGGCATGCCGCTGATGAACCTGGGTGCCAAAGGGATCGGCGCAACGGTTCACAATGACATCGCCGCCCCCGCCAGCCTTGGGGCAAAAGGGACCGTGGAATTCCGCAAGATCGTGCTCTGGCAGGACACGTTCTTCACCCCTGGCGAAGACTATCGCAGCAACTACGCGAACCCGGCAAGCCCTGCTGACCCGATTGACACGTACTACGTGCAACCGGGTCACTATCTTTGCCTCGGCGACAATAGCGGGCAAAGCTCCGACAGCCGCAAGTGGGGCCTCGTGCCGGAACGCCTGATGCTGGGCAAAGCGCAATTCGTGTTTTGGCCCCGCACCCGAATCGGCTTCATTAAGTAGAAGTTAAGTGACGGAGGACTTCGAGATGGCAAGGCGTAAGAAGCTGGCAATACCCCGAAGGGGTTCAATCTAATAGCCCAGGGTAAGCGCAGCGCCACCCTGGGTAGGCCCGGATATGGATTTTACCCCGAAGGGGTTACATCATTCGCCACGAAGAACAATGTAACCCCTTCGGGGTAAGGCATGGGTGGTGGCGATAACCCAGGGTGCGCGACGAAGCGCCGCGACCCTGGGCTATTACATTGAACCCCTTCGGGGTAGTCCGAGACCGCAACTTCAAAACGCGCCTGCGAGGGTTCGGTATGTCACTCTCAGGCGTATCGGGCTAACAAAATCAGGTTCTCGACTTTGCTGTGTGGCTCATTACGTGGCCGACAACTTGCACAATGGGTTCGCAACCGATGCTCAGTGGTGAAACACACATCCGGGTCCGCTACGCCGAAACCGATCGGATGGGGTTGCTGCATCACGCGAATTACCTTGTTTATTTCGAGCAAGCCCGCACTGAACTGCTCCGGGCGCTGGGCGGCAACTATAAAGACCTCGAAGACCAGGGCTACCTGCTCGTGTTGACTAAGGTGGAAGTGAAGTACCGTAGCCCGGCGTACTACGACGACGTGCTAACGATCCGGACCACGGTGACGCGAACTTCCCCGGTGCGGTTGGAACACAAGTACGAGGTCTTCAACCCAACTGGTCAACTTCTGGCCGAAGGCTCGACGACCCTGGCCTGCATCGACAAAGATGGGAAAATCCAAGCGATGCCAAGTTGGCTGAGCGCGGCAAAGTAACGATCAGCCCCGATCACCGGAGACCACCCCGTGCAGCGACTTTGGATTCATAACGTGCTGCCGTTCGTGTTTTGCATGATGCCCATCGCAGCGGCGCTGTTGCTGTTCGCGGCGATTCCTCCGGACGCGCGGACCGATTACCTCGAACGAGTCGCCAAGTCCCAGATCGACTGGCTGATTCTCTCGCTCGGTACGCTTTTGTTTACCATTCAGATTGTTCTCACATGGCGGGCGTTGCGGTGGAAAAAAGTCAACTTCGACGAGCGCCCGGATAAGTGGCTGGAGAACCTTGCCCAAGCCGCCGAGTGGTTCCCCCTACTTGGGCTAATCGGCACGGTCGCGGCGATCCTGCAAACGTTCGGCTCGTTCAAAGCCGCGACGAACCCGACCCCGCAACAGATCATCCGTGAATACGCCCCGGCGATCACCGCGACCGGCAGTGGCCTGTTCATGGCGCTCATGAACATCTTGCCGCAATGGATCGTGCGTGTGGGCCGCGACTTGATTCGCAGCCTCGGTGGGGAAGCCAAACCCATCGAAGTCAAAGCACCGCCGCAACAGATTGTTGAACTGACGGCCGCGCAACGGCCACTCGACGGCTACCAAAACGTCTCACGCGGGGGCACCGCATGATCCGGCCCCCGCAACGGTCCATCACGCGGTTCTTCATCCCGCTCATCGACGTGCTGATTTTGCTGTTTTGCATCTTCTTATTGATGCCGTTCGTCAGCAACCCGGAAGGAACGCCGGACCCCGACAGTGCCGATAGTACGACGGGGAAATCCGTTGAAGAACTCCGGCAAAAGCTACTGGAGTTGGAGTTAAAAGTCGAGCAATCCAACGTCGAGATCGACCGATTGACGCGAGCCGCCAGCAACCCCGCCAGCCGCATGAGTGTTCGCGTGATGGAGATTGACGCGACGAACGGCAAGCTGTTCTACTTCGATTCAGACAGTGCCGATCCGCGCCAAGAAGTCCGCGACCAGGCCGACGCCCAACGACTGATTGACCAACACCGACGGGGGGCGAAGGGCAAGGACGTGTTCTTCTTGATCCTGTACCCCCGCAAGCGATCCGGCTTCCCGGAGCAACCGCAAATTGAAGCGTACCGCCGCTGGTTCCAAGACGTTCCGCATGGCTTCGACAACCCGTGGGGCGTTGTGAAATCTTAAGGTTGAGGGATGCGACCATGATGACCCTTTTGGCATTTCTTTTCGTGAACCCCGAACACGTCACCACGCTTCTGATGAACTTCCTCGCGGTTGGTGGGGGCTTCTTGGCTGGTTTTGTGTTGATGGGTCTCGCGGCCTATTTTGTGGACCGCTGGTTAACCGGCGGTAAATCACCGGATGGGCTTCACAAAGTGCTGCGCATGATCGGCGGGGTTTGTGGGGCAATTCTTGTGGCCCTGATCGTGTTCGGCGCTGGCAACGGTGGCACGACCGATGGCCCCGGTAAGGGCGACGGGACCACCGAGAAAACCGGCAACAGTTCGGGGACATCAACGGTGTCCACCGAACAACAGACTGTGACGCCACCAACGACATCGGAACCGAAGGGGCCGGAAGAGACGCTGAAAATTACGATTCTGAGTGGGACCGATGTCAAGGATGAGAAGTTCTACCTGATCGAGAAAGACCGGACCGCGAAGACGTTGGATGAAGTCAAAGACGCCATCGCAACCCGCAAAGCCACGACGACGAAACCGCTGGCCATCGACATCCAGTTGGCACCCCGTACCGACCGCAACAACAGTGGTGTCCTGGACCTCGAAAGCTGGGCACGCGACGCCGGGATGCGTGTCATTCTCCCGAAGAAAGAGTAAGAGTGCCAGGGGTGTCGATGGAATTCAGGGAGAATGTTGTGCCTGTTTTGTTACGTCGTGGAGTCGTGGCAGTGTCTACGAACACGCATCCGGGTAGTGATTTTATCTGTGTGATGGGTTACACCGAGCGCTGCGACTCCTCCGGAGTCCAAGAAAATGGGGGGCAGTTTCCTGGGGTGCGCGAAACGCGACCCCAGGCTAATAGCTGCAATCCCTTCGGGATAAAAACCAAGCAGGTCGAAGCATCCCGGTAGGGATGCCAGCGATTAGCCTGGGGTTGAGCGCAGCGACACCCCAGGTACGTCCCCTCCCGAATCAACTCATCCTGAAGGGATGCCAGCGATTGCCCACGTTTCAGTGCTGTGCAATCCCGACCAAAAAACCGGGCACCCATAAGGGGTGCCCTCTTCAAAACTGTTGCTCACACCGCGAGATTTATTTCCCGTCGCTTTTCATGTGGCAGTTCTTGTACTTCTTGCCGCTGCCGCAGGGGCAGAGGTCGTTGCGGCCGACTTTGGCGCCGACGTTGCGGATCGTTTCGGGCTTCTTTTTGGTGTCGCCGCTGTTGGTTTGAAGGGTTGTGGTTTCCTCGGCGGCCACTTCCTTGGCGCGGGTTTGCATCGCGGTGGTAGCCTGCGATTGTTGCGCCCGTGCCCCCGCCCACAGCGCGTTGTTCACTTCCTCGTCGGCGATGTCTTCGATGCGGAAGATGCTCTCGCTGACGCGGTCGCGGACGCCGTCCCACATGGTGTCGAACAGCTTCATCCCCTCGCGCTTGTACACAATTTTCGGGTCTTCCTGGGCGTAGCCCGACAGGCCGACGACGCTTCGGAGGTGGTCCATCGTTAGCAGGTGGGACTTCCACGCGCTATCGAGTTGGTCCAGGATCAGGCGACGTTCCACGTCGTGCATTTCGGGGCGATACTTCTGATCGAAGGCGTTCAAAATCTGGTCGCGGGCTACAGTCGCGGGGACGGCGGTGAACTTAGTGGCGTCGAAGTTGAGCTTCAATTCGCTCGCGCACCACTCGACCAACTCTTTCGCGTCGTCGGCTTCACTGACGGCGGCGCCGCTGAAGATTTCGGCGATCTTCGCGTCGATCTCGGGGTAGTCAATGGTCGGAACCTGTTGCGTGCTGGCGGCGGTCAGCACCTCCTTGATCTTCGATCGCGCCTCGGTGCGAATTAGCTCCTCGGAGACGACGTTGGCACCGGCGGGGAAGCGGGTGATCGCCCAGCGGAACAGGGTTTCGCGGTCCGGGCGGCGGTCACCTTTAGCCCGTTCGGGCAGGTAGGCGGTCAGGCCGACTTGCACGGGGAAGTCGATGTCCTTCTGGTGGTAATTTTCGCGGACCTTTTTGCGGAGCAGCGACAGGAGTTCGGCGTTGTCCTTGTCGCCCGCCTCATCGACGCTGATCTTGAGGCTGAACTTTTGCCGCGCCCAATCGCACAGGCTTTCGATGGTGTAGTTGCGGTCCAGGAACCGCTTGCCGCCGAGAAGCTCGACCGCGTTGATCGCCTTCTCCGCTTCTTCGAGAATGTACCCGTCGAGTTCCTCCCGCCCGATCTTCTTGAGGTCGCGGTCACTGGTCTTGAGGCCGTACCGGGCGTTGATGACGCGGCTGAGTTCTTGCCACTTCCAGTCCTTGGGGTCTTCGTCCGGGTTCAAGTTTTCGTCCATGACTTCCTGCATGAACGTCGGCGCCGCTTGGCTGGCGCGGTCCTGGGCGATCTTGACGGCCTCGTCGTAGTTGGCCCCTTTGAAGTCGGCGGGGTCGTACTCGATGCCGAACTCCCCGCTGGCGTAGGTGGCGAAACTCGCGGCGCCGTAGTCCTCGGCAGCGTAGCGTTTGACGGCCCGCTGAATCTCGGAGTCGATCATCTCCAACAGCATCGCGCGCGGGTTGCGACCGTCCAAGATCGACTGCCGGGCGCCATAGGTCCGCTTGCGCTGGTGGTCCATCACCTCGTCGTATTCGAGGAGATTTTTGCGCTGGTCGAAGTGGTACTCTTCGACTTTCTTTTGGGCCTTTTCAATCTGCTTGGTGAGTAGCCCGCTTTCCAGTGCTTCGCCTTCTTGCATCCCGAGCCAGGGGTTGCTCATCACCCGCCGCAGCCGTTCGCCGCCGAAGAGCCGCATCAGTTCGTCTTCGAGCGAGAGGTAGAAGCGGCTGGAACCGGGGTCGCCTTGCCGACCAGCGCGACCGCGAAGCTGGTTGTCGATGCGGCGCGACTCGTGGCGTTCGGTGCCGACGATGTGCAGGCCGCCCATCTCGGCGACCTTGCGGCCCTCGTCCTTCATCTTTTCTTTGGCTTCAATCTCATCGACGGTCCGCTTCCAGATGTCGCCCGGCACTTCGAGGCGGGTCGGGTACAGGGGGCGGCTGTCGTCGTTCTTGAGTTGCTTGAGCCGCGCCCACGCCAGCGTTTCGGAGTTGCCCCCGAGGATGATGTCGGTGCCCCGCCCGGCCATGTTCGTGGAAATCGTTACCGAGTTCAGTCGTCCGGCCTGGGAGACGATCTCCGCTTCCCGCGCGACGTTTTCCGGCTTGGCGTTTAGTAGTTCGTGCCGGATGCCCTTGCGTTTGAGCCGCTCGGACAGCTTCTCGGACTTCGCCACGTCAGTCGTGCCGATCAGGATCGGGCGACCCGTCTTGGCCACCTCCGCGATCTCCTCCACGACGGCGTTCCACTTCTCCGGCTCGGTGCGATAGACCAAGTCCGGGGAGTTCACCCGGTGCAGCGGCTTGTTCGTCGGGATGGCCACCACGTCGAGCTTGTAGATCTTCCAGAACTCGTTCGCTTCCGTCATCGCGGTCCCGGTCATGCCGCCGAGTTTCGCGTACAGCTTGAAGAAGTTTTGTAGCGTGATCGTGGCAAGGGTTTGCGTCTCCTGCTTAATCTGGACGCCGTCGCGCTTGTGCTTGGCTTCCACGGATTGGTGCAAGCCGTCCGACCACTGCCGCCCGAACATCGCTCGCCCGGTGAACTCGTCGATGATGATGATGCCGAGTTGGTTGTTCTCGCGCGGGTCCGCCGCAATCATGTAGTGGCGGTCCTTGTGGTACAGGTGGTGCGCCTTCAACGAGTTGTCGATGAGGTGCGGCCACTCCATGTTCCCGGCGGTGTAGAACGACTCCACGTTCGCCAGCTTCTCCGCCTCGCGCACGCCCGCATCGGTCAGGTGACAGGTGCGTTCCTTTTCCTTGATCTCGAAGTAGACACCCTTGGGCGGTGGGTTCTGCGGATCGACGGTCGTGGGGTCGATCGGCACAATGATCGGTAGCCCGTCCCCTTCTGTGCCCTGGAGCGCCATCTCGCCCTTGTTCTTCAAGTCCTGGCGGGCTTTGCGTTCCAACTCCGTCAGTTTGCGGGCGATGTCGTCGGACTTCTCGTACTGCTTCGGGTCGCTGAAGGCGGGGCCGGAGATAATCAACGGCGTGCGGGCTTCGTCGATGAGGATGTTGTCCACTTCGTCGATGATGGCGAAGTTCAGCGGGATGCGTTGGCACTGGCGGTAGAACGGGTGGTAGCCTGCGTCGTCGAACCGAGCCGGCTTCATGTTGTCGCGGAGGTAGTCGAAGCCGAACTCGGAGTTCGTGCCGTAAGTGATGTCGCACTCGTAGGCCGCGCGGCGCAACTCCGGGTCCATGTCGGATTGAATATACGCCGCCGAGACGCCCAGGGCGTGGTAGATCGGCAGCATCCACTCGCAGTCGCGGCGGGCGAGATAGTCGTTCACGGTGACGACGTGAACACCCTTGCCTTCCAGCCCGTTCAAGTACGCGGGCAGTGTGGCCACCAGAGTCTTGCCTTCCCCCGTGACCATCTCGGCGATGTCGCCGCCGTGTAGAATCGCGCCGCCGACAATCTGCGTGTCGTAGTGCCGCATCCGCTTGGTGCGATTGGCCGCTTCCCGGCAGGCGGCGAACGCTTCGGGCAGAATGTCTCCGAGCGACTCGCCGTTCTTCAGGCGTTCGCGGAACGTCACGGAAAAGTTCTTCAACTCGTCGTCGCTGACCGTCAACATTTTCGGTTCGAGCTTGTTGACGAGGTCGAGAATCGAACCGTTGATGATCGTGTGCGTGGTGGCGTTCTTGGTGCGTATGAACCCGACGCTCTTCACGGCGCGATCGTTGGCGGAGCCGAACATCTTGCTCACGAGGCCGATGCTGCCTTCGATGAACCCGTTAAACTTGTCCCCGAGCTTGTCCCAGATGGACGCCTCAATCGCGGTTTGGCCCGCGGGCCGGGCAACTGTCATCGACATAATCGGAAACCTCAAGAAACGGCAATTCCAGTCCAAACCACCCCGCAAGCGGAATCTGGTCAGACTGTCAATCTAAGAATCCACGAAAAAGGGGTCAATACAGACTCCCCACGCAAGTCGCACAATCCGCGCAAGTCGCAAGGGCGGTGCAGGGTGTTTACACGGATAACATGACACAAACTGGGACAAAACTCGCTTGGTTAGATCAACTTGGCGATGGGAATCGTCCTCACATTTGTGGGCGGAACGTTTGTCTACAGTCTTCGTTTTCGACCCCAAGGGGGTGAGCGTTACGTTTGTTGTGGAAGTTTGCCGGATTTCAGGCTGAAAGCTTGGGATCACTCAGCCCAGGGTGAGCCGCTTCGGCGTAACCCTGGGCTGAGTGATCGCTAGTCCTAGCAGTCTGAAGGACTGCGAGCCGCGAGCCGGGAACGATGGCTGTCAGCCCTTCAGGCTGAGGTTTTTTTCGGTGACGACCCCAGGGCGTCGTCGCCAAGCCTCCTTGCCCTGGGCTGAGTGCTCCCAGGCCGTTGGCCTGAAAACCGGAGAATCGACGAACCGATCAACCCTCTGCGCAACGGGCACGCCGCCTTACGGGAACAGCCCGCGTTTGGCTTTTTCGCGGGCGACTTTCAGCACGCCGAGGCTGAGGGCGGCGAGGCGGTTATAACAATCCTCAATCTTCACAAAGATGGGAATTGTCTGACTCGAAGGCTCACAGGCCACTCGTTCCAGTCTCCGCCATGAGATTGTTTATATGTCGTCTTTTCCCCTTCCGAAATCACGTTTGACCCAAGTTGTTTCAGGAAATACGGCACATTATGCTGCTTACATTGTGCAATCATTGACTCTGCCCAATCGACGTGAAATTCATTTGCATTCGGCCCCGACTCCCCTCCTTGAATCACCCAATCGATCTGCGGCAACCACATGTCCAGAATGATTGGTTCCCATTGCGGTTCAACCGACAGAAATCGCACTGTGTTTTCATTACCAACATTTAGTAGGTGCTTAATGCGTGCCGTTGATGCCTGAGTCGTGACACTCGTCGCCACCCAGAGATTGTCGGGCCAAGGCTGGTTAATCCATTGTGAAAAAGTTGCCATCCGTTGGGGACGCTTGGTGAGCCAAAGCCATCGGTGTCTAAGGCCGGACTCACTCGTCACAACCTCAATGATCTCTTTTTTGAGGTATTCAAACTCGACAGAATCAGACAACGCATCACTCATGTCCGAGACAAAAATCAGTCGAGGGAGGCCATTCAGCCAAGGCTTCTCGATTCTGTCTTTACCAGTCAAATCAGACCAGCGAGCGGCCCGTTGCATCCGACCGGGAAATGCGGTTACGTCCTCAAATGATGCTGCGTAACCAGACGATACGCCACCGAATCGACGATGGAGTACACCGGCGTAACATGTCTGGCGTTGCCCGTTCCATAACTCGCACCCTTCACAGCCCATCGTTGGATTCTCGGTCGAATCGCACCATTGAATCGCAGTTGACTGTGCCATGTGTTGCTCCTTAAAGAACTCATTAATTTAGGGGCGGAATGAGATCCGAACCTTATCGCTCTTAAAAGATTTCCCATGACGCTTGTAGCCAGGGATTGCCAGAACAGTGATCTCCTGGCTCGCCTCCATCTCCGTGAGGATGTCTCGAATGTGTGAGGTCACATAGTCCGTTTCTTCGATCACGAACTTTTCCAACTCGGCCATGAGGACGGTTTTCCCCGTATACTTTTTCAGCAGTTCATCTTTGAGTAACTCGGACTGAAACAGTGTAAGCAGACTCGTTTTCCCGATTTTTGCGTCCGAAAACTCGCTTCCCGCCGCCTTATCAACAGCCCACATCGCTTCCTTCATTTTCTCGAATCCTTTCGGTGCGTTCGATGCGAAGAAAAGTGAATACGTCCACTGATCTTGGTAACCGCGCATATCGAACTGGCGAACAAAGCTAGCGTACTGTTTCAATTGCCGGGTGTAGAGCCTAAGAATGCGGTTCTTTCGATCGCCCGGCATCGATCCGATGTTCAGCACATCAGGTGTCCCGAATGTCTCCGGGAAGTGTTTGGTAATCGCCTCATCCGGGTGTTTTAGGAAGCGGTTAATGAACTCCACCATGATATTCACGAACACCTCGCATTTCGGAAACTTGAGAATCCGAGCCATCAGACTCATCGGGATACCGCTGAAACCGAACGGATCGACAAAAGCAAAGGTGGGTGCAAGTGATGTCTTGTCGGCTTCGATCTTGTCCAAAATCTCGCCGATTTTGTCCCGGAATGCTCCTTCAAAAACGGTGATCGTAAATTGGGACGGGATCGACATGCATTTCAATTGCTCTTCGAGGTGGGCTGCGTGAGCACCATTACTTTCGACAAAGACAAAATTCACGATCACATGCTTGGCTAATGTACCGCTTTTGACGTGTTCCATCGCGGACTCGATCGCAATGATCGGTGAGCCTTTTTCGCCACCAGAATACTGGCCCGGCCCTGCGAACCCGTCGATGTAGTTGATTCGTTGATTGAACTTCCCGATAATCGGAAACCAGCGGTCGAGGTAATGTCTCAGCAACTCGTGTTTAGCTGCTGTGTGCGGTTCAAGTTGCCAGACTATTTCTTCACTCACGTTGAATCTCCCGTGCTATGCCGCTGGGAACGATAAAACCAAGAGCGGTTCGACCTAACGGGATTATACATAAGTACACTTACGGGAACAGCCCGCGTTTGGCTTTTTCGCGGGCGACTTTCAGCACGCCGAGACTGAGAGCGGCGAGGCGGTTGGAGATTTTGCGATCCTTGGCCAGTTTGCGGACGCGGCGGAAGGCGTCGAGCATGAGGTCTTTGAGCTTCTCGTTGACTTGCTTTTCGGTCCACATCAATTGTTGGATGTCTTGCACCCACTCGAAGTACGACACCGTCACGCCGCCCGCGTTGCACAGCACGTCCGGGATAATGTAGATGTCGCTGTTCGCCAGGATTGCATCGGCCTCGGTCGTGGTCGGGCCGTTCGCGCCTTCGGCCAGAATACGGCAATGGATGTTCTTGGCGTTTTCTGCTGTGATGACCCGCTCCATCGCGGCGGGGACGAGGATTGTGCAGGGCGTCGCCAGCAATTCGTCCGCGTCAATTTCTTCCGCTCCGGGAAAACCTTCGATCGACTTCTTCGGGTTCGCCGCAACGTAGGCGCTCAGCGCAGTAATGTCGATGCCGTTGCGGTTGCGAATGGCGCCGTCGCGGTCGCCGATGGCAATCACTTTTGTGCCAATCTTGACGAGTTCGTCACACGTGACCGACCCGACGTTGCCGAAGCCTTGCACCACGGCGGTGGCCTCATCGGCTTTCAACCCGAGTTCGGCGAGGGCTTCTTGAATGCAGTAGACCACGCCCCGCCCGGTTGCTTCCCGGCGCCCGAGACAGCCGCCGAGTTCGACCGGCTTGCCGGTCACGATTTCCGGGCAGGCGTAGCCGACTTTCATGCTATAGGTGTCGTAAATCCACGCCATCGTCTGCTCGTCGGTGCCCATGTCCGGGGCCATCACGTCGATGCGCGGGCCGATGATCGAGAGGATTTCTTCGGTGAACCGGCGGGTAATGCGTTCCTTTTCGCCGACGCTCAGGATGGACGGTTCGCACGCCACGCCGCCCTTCGCGCCGGCGAACGGGAGGTTCATGATGCCGCACTTCCACGACATCCACATGGCCAGCGCCGCGACTTCCCCGAGGTCCACGTGCGGCGCGTACCGCAGGCCGCCCTTGCTAGCGCCGCTTGTCAGGGAGTGCTGAACCCGGAAGCCCGCGAAGACGTTCATGGTGCCGTCGTCCATCTTCACCGGCACGCTGACGACCATCGACCGCTTCGGCACGCTGAGACGGGCAATGATGTTCGATTCAATCTCCGGCATGATCTCCGCGACTTGCTGCAGTTGCGACAGGGCCATCCGGTACGTCGGGCTGTCCGTGAAGAGGGTGATTTGCGGGTGTTTCCGCACAGGTTGGATCGACGACATCGTAAGAGACTCCGCGGGAGGGTGTGAAGTTGAGTGATTATAGGTAGGGCTTATGCATTTGCTTGGTTCGAGAGGCATTAAACGAGTTGAAAGCGTCAGCGACGTTTGTAGCGCCATCCGTCGTTCGGCTCGTTACAAGTGTGTCGTTTACTCTGTGTGCAGGATCAGTTGTCGTAGAACTTGGGTCTCCGAATGTTGAAGATTTCTGTTGCACTGCCAGGCGAGATATGAATAATTGATGAGTTCTGTGACCTCACGGGATGCCTTACTCACCCCACTTTAAGTTTGGAGACCTTCATGCTCTCTTCCTCCCGAACCCGGAAAGGGTTCACGCTGATCGAATTGTTGGTGGTCATCGCGATCATTGCGATTTTGATCGGGCTGCTCCTGCCCGCCGTTCAAAAAGTCCGGGAAGCGGCGGCCCGTGCCCAATCCCAGAACAACATCAAGCAGTCACTGCTGGCCTGCCATAATGGTCACGATACGACTGGGTACTTCCCGTCGGTGGTCTCGTTCTGATGGAGCAACCCGACGGTCTTCACCTACTCGCAAAGTGACGCGACGTTCTTCTTCTCGTTGCTGCCGTACTACGAGCAAGGGGCGATCTCGAACAACATCTCGAACTGGGGCGGTAGCGGTCTGGGCCAACTCGGCACGACAGACAAAGCCGCAATGAGTATCCCGATCAAGGTTCTCGTCGCACCGAACGATCCGAGTGGTAGCACAGGGATTTTTGCGAAGGGCTTCAACGCCGGTTGGATGTGGCAACCCGCCCAGTCGAACGGTGGCGTCGATGTGGCACTTTGCAGCTACGCCTGTAATTTCCAGGTCTTCGGTCGCCCGGAACAGGTCCCCAACAACTGGGGCGACTGGCAGAACGCTTCCGGCAAAAAGAACATGGGCAGTATCACAGACGGCACGTCCAACACCATTTTCATGGCGGAAAAGCGCAAAAGTTGTGGCCCGGCTGGCACACCGAACAAAACGACCACGTTCGGCACGAGTTGGGGTAACCCCGCCGATGATCGTTTCTGGCCGACGTTTGCCCGCCGCCCGATTTCCGCAACCCCACCCGTCGCCCAGCGTCAATTCCCAACACCCCAGTTCGGCGTAACCGACCAAAACTGCGACAACTGGCGTGCCCACGCTATGTCGAGCAATGTGATTATGGTCGGCATGGGCGATGGGAGCGTTCGCGGCGTGTCGTCGGGGATTACTCAAGTCACTTGGACACGGGTGGTAATGCCGTCGGACGGTACCGTGGTCGGCAACGACTTCTAAACCCTGCAAAAACTGTGTAGACGAGAGTTTCCATCCGTTAGGAAGGAAACTCTCTTTCATTCACTCACTGAATTCGGGACAGGGAAAATATGCGACAGTTTGTTTTAATGGTGTTATGTGCCGGATTGGTAGTCGGCTGCAAGACTACACAGGCCGATCTCACGGAAACCGTCGTGACGGGCGAAGTCACCCTGGACGGGAAGGCGTTAACAATGGGCGAGGTGTACTTCGAGAACGACGACGGAACGAAGAGCGGGCAAGGTGAAATCGGTGCGGACGGAAAGTACCGCGTGCCGTCGGTCCCAATCGGACCCGTGAAGGCCGCCGTTCGGACGTCAAACCATGCCCAGTTCGCAGGAACGAAAACTAAAGAAGGCAGAGCCGTCACGGTCGGAGGTCGAGATGGAACCTATGTTGCCGTTCCCAAACGCTACGAAGAAGTCGCTACGGCGAAATTGACCTACACGTTGGCCAAAGACGCCGTCATCAAAATTGAACTGACCTCAAAGTAACGGGCGATTTCCCACCAGTTTATGGCAGGCGAACCTACGCGACTGACGACGACAGTTCGCCGGGAGCGACGGAAACACCCGGTTCGGACTGGCTGTTGTTTGCTAGAAGAAATGCGCCCCAGGGTGGGGTGAGGAGCGTTTCTTCTAGCAAAACTTTTCTCCCTTCACTATTCCCAGTTTACTTCGTGCGGAAGTCCACGATCGAAAACAGATGGTTGCGCGAATCCGTGGGTTGGACGTTTGTGAGCGGCGTGCAGCGGAAGTGGACGGTGTGCCGTCCTGGCGGGATCACAACGTCGCGGGCATACGGGGATTGCTTATCATCGGGGCCTATGATGAAGTCGTCGATCCACGGTTCATCCGCCGTTGTCCGGAGCGAACTTTGAATCTGCAATCGCCCCTCGTCCTTGAAGGTCGTTCGGAACCGCATCCGGATCGGTAGCATGATGGTTTGCTCGGTTCCGTTCACGAAGACGACTTGCCCCGCGTGGCTACACCACCGCAGCCGATCCTCGTATCCCGTCGGTTCGTAACTCGTAAACCCGTTGAGCCAGAGGACCGTCAAGTTTTTGTGTTCCGCCGCGACCAGGGCGTCGAACGCGGGCTGGCCGTAGTTGCGTTTCAGGCTGTCCCGGTAGCCGCGTAAATCGAAGAAGTGTAGCTTGCGTGTCGGGTGAATCTCGCGTAACGCACCCTGGCCGAGATAGCGATCAAGTTCGGTTCGGAGTTCGTTCCAGTGCTTCGGACTCAAGCCGCGAACATCGACCAACAACCCCTCGAACCCCGCGATGGCTATCCGTTCCAGGAACCGGGGTATTGGCTCCTTGCCACTCACTCGCCGCATCCAATCGTCCCACTCGCGGCCCTTCATCGTGCCGAAGCTCCACCGCAGGTTGCGGGTGTGCAAGTACCCGAGTGCCATCTCGTAGCTTTCAATTCTGCGGGGCGCGCCGGGTTCGGTGTAGGCCCGCGACTCCGGGTATTCCAGGAACGGAAACGTGAAGACCATGCCTTCCGGCAATAACTCTTCGACCCGTTCAAAGAACTCACGGTCCGCCCAGTATCGCTCGGCATTGGCCGCCCGAGTATTTTCCACGCTAAGGTATCCGGGCTTGGCGATGCGAACGTCCGGGAACCAGTCTTCGTTGGTCTGATCCCAGACGCCGAACATCATCATCCCGAGAAATACCGGCCACCGGCAGCGTCGCGCCCAGCCGGTGCGACGATCGAAGAATCGGTCGATCCCCCAGCAGACGATGAACAGAGCCAGAAACGCAACGAAGATGCTGATGCGGTTATAGCAACGGACTTGTGACGAGATCATCAGGTTAAAGATCGCCCCAAAGCCACCGATGGTGGCGAGGAGCGTGGCGAAGACCGTCAACGCGGATAACGGCCCGATCGGCCACACGCGGCGAATCGGCAAGAACGCCGCGCTCAGCAAGAACAGATACCCGATTGCACCGATCAACCCGAACGGATCCCAATCGCATTCGGTTAAGTCCTTGAACACCGGGGCTTGATACATCGACCGCAACGCCGCCGGGTTGTACAGGGTCGTGGACCCGAAGCCGATCGGGTTGTGTCCCGCAACGGGCAAGATGACCTGCGCGATCTTCATGCCGTAAATCTCCGCTTCTTCGGAGAGCCGGGAGCGCGGGCGGCTGTTTTGCCCGTTGTTGTACTGGTAAAGAATGGTGGGGACGTGGTTCGCCAGGCCGCCGAGTAGGATCAAGGCAATCACGACCCACGCCGAGGCCACCGCTCGCCAAGTCTTGGTCACGAACCACCCGTAACACCCCGCCGGCACCAACAACGCGCAACTGAAGAACGCATAGTAGGCCCCCGCCGACGCCGTGACGAAGGCGATCACAACCGTGAACAGAGCATCGCGGTTCCAGACGGAGAGACGATACCGGCCCTCGGCTTTGCGAAAGAACGGTAACCGCCCCTGACATATCCAGAGCGTCACCATCAACGTCAGCGGCACAATGAAGTACGCTGACAGGAAGTAGTGAACCTGCCCGCGTAAGTAGTGGTACGGTTGAAACGAGTAGAGAATCGCCCCCACACTCGCGGCAGGTGGGGACAAGCGAAACCGACGCAAGACGAACATCGCCACTAACGTCGTCAGGGGATACGTGAGCAAATGGAACAGGTTGAAGACCACCACCGGGTCCGGGAAAAAGCGACCGAGTCCCCAGATGATGGCGAAGTGCAGATGGTCGATGACCGGAAAATCGTGAAGCTCTTGCGTGCCGGGTGCGCCGAAGCGGGGGGTGTGCCAATGGTTCCCGCCTTCAACAGTTTCCTTCACGAACGGCAGCACCAACAACGCATCCTGCTCGTAAGCAAACGGGGCATGAAAGTCCGCCCGATCGACCCGCAACCCGACGAGGAGAATTGCGACGGTCAGCCCGATTGCGAGACTGTACCAACCCACCTCGCGGAGGTGGGACGGAACCGGGGTATCGACGTTGTCAGGGGCAGACATGAGACCAGCGCTGTAGGATGCCGATACCACCAGAATGTAATCCTACCACACTACACGAAGGCATGAACGATGGCACCCCCCGTTAGCGTCCCGCCGATCCGTTCCGACCTCGCACCCGCCCTCGTAATTGGTTGCGGTTACCTAGGCCACCGCGTAGCCGCCGCGTGGCGAAGTACGGGGCGACAGGTTTTCGCACTCACACGCAACCGTGTCGAGCCATTAACCGCAATGGGTTTCGACGCCATTGGCGGGGACGTATTAGACCCGATCAGCTTGCAACAACTACCTCGCGTGGGGACCGTGCTGTATGCCGTCGGCCTTGACCGCAGTGCGGGCAAACCGATGCGTGAAGTTTACGTGAACGGTTTGGCCAACGTACTCCACGCGCTGCCGGGTTGTGACCGTTGGGTCTCCATCAGCAGCACCAGCGTCTACCGCCAAACGGACGGTTCGATTGTGGATGAATGCGCCAGCACAGAACCGCACGAAGAATCCGGTCGCATCGTCCTGGAAGCGGAAGGCGTCTTGCGTGCGAAACTGCCGCACGCCACGATCCTCCGGTTCGCCGGAATATATGGTCCCAACCGTTTGCTGCGAAAACAGGCACTGTTAAACGGCGAACCGCTCATCGGTGACGCGGAGAAGTGGCTGAACCTGATCCACGTCCACGATGGCGTGCAAGCAGTACTGTGTACCGAAGCCACGCCCGCGTCGGCAGGCGGCACCTACAACATCGCCGACGATACCCCCGTCCGACGCCGAGATTTCTACACCCACCTCGCCCGGTTGCTGAACGCACCGACCGCGAAGTTTGAACCCGGCCCGGTCACTGGCCCCGAAGCGAACCGACGAATTGCGAACAGCAGGGCGAGGGGTGAATTGCAATTTGCGCCGAGCTTTCCCAGCTACGCCGAAGGGCTAGAAGCGTCGTTGGGTTGAACGCGGCGCCTTGTAGGTCGAGCCGGAGCGAAATTTTCTGTACCAGCCGACCTCATTGCAGTACACTTACGTTGATTGGTAACAGTCCGGCACCTCGCCGGGATTGATTGCGCGAACGCGATCTAACATGAAGTTCGGCCGGCGCGTTGGCGCCAGTGAACGTACTGGATTGGATTGTGGCCAAAGTGGCCTATTTCGGAGTATGGCTGTTGATTGTCCCAGAACTACACGAGTCTTTATATGATTGAGTTCCGATGCAAATCTTGCAAAACGCCATTAAACGCAGACTCTAGTGAAGCTGGGGAACGGCAAATCTGTCCGATATGTAATGCGAGTGGGGTCGTCCCCGCTGCATCTGACCCAGACGCGGATCCAATCGTGCTTGTAGCGACAAAGATTAGCAATGCCACCTACCAATTGGTCTGCCCAAAATGTAATGGCACGCATAACTTCCGCGAGTCATCTCTCGGGAGTACTACTAACTGCCGCAACTGCGGTTTGAAGATCGACTTACCTCACGTTATCCCGTCGGGTAAGTCAGGCGGATGTCTCGGAGTCCTGCTATTATTAGCGGTAGGTGTGGTAGCGGTGGGCTTTGCTACGGAATGGCCACTTGATACGGAATGCGGCGGGGTGATACGGAATGACCCGTTAATCCATCTGAAGCCACCGGGAAAAACCTGCATTTCG
>JAYVXO010000064.1:0-49137 GCA_043785105.1 Fimbriiglobus sp. | reverse complement strand
GTTGGAACAAGAAGCCGGAGAACTATATCGCCATGTTGCATTTCGCTCTCGGAGTTATCGCTTATCAAGCTTCCGGGTTATTCGGATAGGCTCTAAGTGTGGATGGCACCCTCGATCGCCTGAATGAGTTCCTCGCCGGTGAACGGTTTTGGTAAGAAGTGCCTGACACCTAGATTCGCCAGGGTGACATCTTGTTCCGAATCCCGCAAGCCACTCATTGCCACGATCGGTACAGAAATCGACGCTTCCCGTAACATCCGAAACAACGCGATCCCATCAATGTGGGGCATCGTGATGTCGGCCAAGATCAACGCGATCTGTTCGGAGTGGTCTTTTGCCATTCGCAACGCCTCGGGTGCATTGGTCGCCAACACCACCCGATAGCCACGGTATTCCAACAGTGCGCGGACGATCTCCCGGATCGCGGGGTCGTCGTCAACGACCAAGACCCGAGTGGGATTCTTCCGGTTCCCCGTTACGTTGAACCCACTGCTGACGGCATCGTATTTCATACTGCCTTGTGTCGCCGTCGGTTCTTCGACGAAGGCGGGCAGGTACACATCAAACCGCGCACCCTGATTCAGTTGGCTGCTGACGACGACGGTACCGCCGTGACTTTTCGCAATCGTTTGCACCGTCGCCAAGCCGAGGCCGGTGCCAACGCCGATGTCTTTGGTTGTAAAGAAGGGGTCGAAAATCTTGGGTAGGTTTTCGGGCGGGATGCCGGAGCCGTTATCGGACACCGTGAGTTTGAGGTACTGCCCCGGTTTCAATTCGCTCAGATTTCCTGCGGGAGTTACTGAGAATTCCGCAAGATCCGTCCGGATCTCGATCACTCCTCCCCTAGGCATGGCGTCGCGCGCGTTGATGCACAAATTCAACAGGAGTTGATGTAATTGCGTCGTATCACCCAACAGTGGCGGTGAGTGGGGCGCGATGTGGGAAACGATGCGGATATTCTTAGGAAAGGTCTGGGCGACAAGGCTCACAACTTCCGTAATCAACAGTTCCATCTGCACCACGACCCGTTCACATTTCATCCCGCGGCCGAACGAAAGCAGTTGTTTCAAAACGCCCGTGGCGCGCTCCGCGCTCGATTCGATCACCCGGAACAATTCTTGGTCCACGTTAGGGGGAAGTTTCCGCCGGAGCATCGGCGTGGCGACAACAATTGGCGTCAGGATGTTGTTCAAGTCGTGGGCAATCCCGCTGGCCATCGTGCCGATGACTTCCATGCGCTGGCTGCGCAAGAATTGGGCCTCCAACATTTTCTTCTGAGTGATATTGGTGCAGACCGCCAGAACGCTTTGGGGCAGGTTTTGTTCATCCTTCACCAGTGTCCACCGACTATCGACAATAACGGGCTGTTGCCCTTTGGTCATCAACGTGAGTTCGGCGAACCAATCGGACTCGGCGGTTAAGTTGATCGCGTTTTGGACGGGAGTCGGCAGCGGGCCGAACAGCACGTCCCACCGTTGGCCGCGCACTTCCATTTCTGACCAACCAAAGACCCGTTCCGCGCCACGATTCCAATGCCGAATCACGCCGTCCAAACCCAGACAAATGATGGCATCCGATGCCATATCGAGTAATCGGGTTTGTTGTCGCAACCGCACTTCCGTCAATCGGCGTTCGTTCACTTCAAGTTCAAGTTCCCGATTGGATTCTTCGAGTTGAAGCATCTTGCGTTCAAGTTTGTGGACCAACGTGTAGTTGTACTCACGCAAAAAAACGGCTTCTTCAATGATGGGAGGTTTCGCAACCAAGGGAACCGCATGACGTGTAGCGAGGACATCCCGAATTTTGCGGAGCAGGACTTCGGGTTCCTCGGGTTTAATCAGATAGGCCACCGCACCCAAATTGAGGCCGAATTCTTGATCCTTGTGGTCCGTGTACGTTGCGGTGTAAAAAACGAAGGGGATCGAACGCAAGCGGTCGTCGAGTTGGCACGCCCGACAGAGCGCGAACCCGTCCATGACAGGCATCAGCACGTCGGAGACGATTAAGTCGGGAAGGGTGCGTTTAGCGGCCGATAGGGCTTCTTGTCCGTCTGCGGTGCTGACAGCCGAAAAGCCCGAAGTGCGCAGAAGCGTTTCAAGTAAATACCGGTTGGCTTCGTTGTCATCCACGATGAGGATTTGAGTCACGACGAACCTCGTGGACGATGGAGATACGCTTCAATCTCGTTGATGAACGTGTCGGGGTTGATTGGTTTTTCGATGTACCCATCGCACCCACTCGCCAACACCTGTTCTCGATCACCCACCATAGCATAGGAAGTCACAGCGACGATCGGAACCGTGTGCAATGACGCGATGTTGCGTAAATTCTTCGCAACCGCATAGCCGTCCATCTCGGGAAGTTGGATGTCGAGCAAAATTAAATCCGGTGGGGATGCCTGTGCCAATGTAATCCCAGCCGGGCCGTCCCGAGCTTCAAGCGTTTTATAGCCCCGTTGCTCCAGGATAAACCGAGTCAAATACAGGTTTTGCTCGTTATCTTCGATGATGAGGATCGTCGGTTGCATCCGCTACACCTCCTAATGGAAGCCAGAAAGTAAAGGTACTGCCGACGCCCCACTCACTGCAAACGGTGATCTGTCCGCCTAACATTTTCATGAGTTTTTGGCAAATCGCAAGCCCCAATCCGGTCCCTTCGTGCTTGCGTGTCAGGCCGCTGTCAACTTGCCGGAACGGCAAGAACAACTTCGTGAGGTCTTCTGTTTTGATCCCGATGCCGGTATCGGTTACTTGAATTGTTAGTCGCTTCGCGTCGGTCTGACACAACAATTTGACCTCGCCGCGTAGCGTGAACTTGACGGCGTTGTTGACAAGGTTGATGAGGATCTGTTCAAAGCGCCGCCGATCGGTGTTAATGCTTCCAACACCATCACGGATGTCAACCGTCAGCCCGATCGTTTTTTTCGTCGCCAGTGGCCGGATCATTTCGATCACGCGATGAATTGATTCCTTGGCGTCAAACGGGCGCCGCTCGATTTCCAATTGCCCCGCTTCGATCTTGGAAATATCGAGCACGTCCGAAATCAGGTTCAGCAGGTGGCGGGCACTGGTTTGGACCATACCTAATTGTTTGCGTTGTTCGTCCAGCAGCGGCCCGACGAGTCCTTGCAATAAGATGCCCGTGAACCCGATGATCGAATTCAGCGGCGTGCGGAGTTCGTGCGACATCGTCGCCAGGAAAGCGGATTTCAGTCGATCCGCCGACTCGGCCCGCTCTTTCGCGTCGGCTAATTCCGCCGTCCGTTCTTCAACGCGGCATTCCAACAACTCGTTCGATTCACGCAACGCCCGTTCTTGCTTCTTTTGTTCGGTGATGTCGCGGACAACGGCAAGCAAACACGGTTCGTCGTTGATGACCACGAATTCCGCCGAGCAGACGACCTCAAAGACGCTTCCATCCCGCCGCTTGCCGCGTGTCTCGTAGTTCCGCAGTGACCCTTCGTGCGCCATCAATTTGAGAATACGCTCTCGTTCCAGGTCATCAGAATAGACGAGTCCCACCGAGGGCCGACCAATCACTTGGTCGCGGGTATACCCACTGATACGACAAAAACTATCGTTGACATCCACAAAGGTCGAATCGCTGACGCGCGCAATGGTAATGATGTCGGGACTGGCCCGGAACGCTTTGGCAAACTTCGCTTCGCTTTCCCGCAAGGCTTTTTCCGAACGGTTCGCGTCCGTGACATCCCGGATCACTTTCACCTGACACGGCTCACCGCCGATCACCACGGGGTCTGTTGAAACCAGAACGTCCCGAAGTTCGCCGTCTTTGCGTCGGAGGTGCGCCGGGTAATCCCGAAGCCGACCTTCTTGTTGAAAGGCCACCATCAACCCGGTGCGGTCGCCCGGCTTCGCCCAGTTGAGTTCCGTAACCGTGCGGCCCAAGACTTCCTGGCGTGTGTACCCTGAGATTTCAACAAAACCATCGTTCACATCGAGGTACTGTTCGTCGCGGTTTCGCGTGATGATGATGGCGTCCGGGCTACAACGAAAGGCCCGTGAGAATTTTTCTTCACTGTCACGGAGCGCGATTTCGGCTGCTCGGCGGTCGTTCGCAACCAGAAGCAAGGCGATCTGGTCGGCCACGGCTGCGGCAAAGTCATCCTCGTCGTCTTGCCAATCGCGGCGTGACCCCACGTGCTCCAGGCACAGCACCCCGACGAGCCGACCTTCGACACGGATGGTCAAATCGAGTGTGGACCGAATGCCCAGTTTTTCAAAGTAAGGCTTGTACAACTCCGCAGTGCGTTCATCCTGGGCGACATCCCGAGACGCAAACCCCCGCGACTGATTCAACGCGGCGAAATACTTCGGGTATTGCCGCGTTTTCAGACACGTTTTGGTTTCATGCTTCGCACTTTGTCGAATGAAAAGTGTTTCGCAACACAGTTCTTCACGATCCTCGCTGAGGAGCCAAACCCCGACCCGTTCGACTTTGATCGTTCGCGCAACGACTTCAGTGATTTCGCGGAGCGTGTGGTCCCAATCGCCACGAATGCGTGCGATCCGCAGCAAGACCTTTTGAAACTTCAAAATGCGTTCCGGTTTGTTCTTCCGGCTAAAACTCCAACCCGTGAAATGGAGAACCGCAAACACCAACCCAACGCCAACCAGTGCCACGATGGCACCCAGGCAAAAGGGAAGCAGGCCGAGGGACGCTTCCGGATTCAGATACGCAGCCATGAGGATAGAACCGCACATACGCGAGCAACTCCGGATTACCCGATTACGTGTCGCTTTGCCATTCGGACATCACACCCGACGACTTCGTTACCAAGCCAAGTGTCCCACGCGCCGTGGTCGGCAACATCAACGCCGTCAGCTTGGGCCGCTTTTTGCAGGTTGGATTGGAGATCGTCCAGGAACGTGCAATCCATCAACTCCGGGTGTGCCGTCAGATGCTGGTGCAAGACGCGGTAGATGAGTTTCTGTTCGCTCAACGGATAATTGGTCATCGGTGATGTCTCGTGTCGAGTTCCGAGCAACCGGATTCGGTTGTTGCTTGCGAATCCGGTTGCCTACAATGGTACATCGCATTGTACAGAGATTGGATTCCGTCCGAAGGAGATGTCGGTGACCGCTACCCGCCCCGTGACTTTGAAACAGCTCCGCGATTCTGGCTGGCAACCCAAAACCGTCAAAAACGAACTGCGTGAAAACTTCCTGACCGCATTGAAGCAACGGGACGACCTGTTCCCCGGTATCGTCGGGTACGAAGAAACCGTGATCCCGGAAATCAACATCGCGGTGCTGGCTGGGCACGACATGCTATTCCTCGGGGAAAAGGGCCAAGCAAAAAGCCGGCTGATGCGCTCCCTTGTGAAGTACCTGGATGAACACGTGCCTTACCTGGACATCCCCGGTTCACCCGTTCACGAAGACCCGTACAACCCGATTACCCGTGTTGGCAAAGACCTGATCGCCAACACCCCCGAAGACAAAGTCAAAATCGCGTGGTGGCATCGCAAGGACCGATACGCCGAACGCTTGGCACCGGGCACAAAGTTCGCGGATATCATTGGCGAAATCGACCCGTCAAAGCTCGCCGCTGGCACGAGTATGTCCGCCGAAGACGCCCTACACTTCGGGCTGATCCCCCGGATGCACCGCGGCATCTTTGCCATGAACGAAATCCCGGAACTCGACGAACTCATTCAGGTCGGCCTGTTCAACATTCTCGAAGAACGCGATGTGCAAATTCGTGGCTATCCGATTCAGTTCGATCTCGACGTGTTGATTCTGTTCAGCGCGAACCCCAGCACGTACAACCGTTCGGGGAAAGTGATCCCGCAACTCAAGGACCGCATCGGCTCCTTGATCCAAACGCACTACCCCAAAGAACGGGCGCTGGGTATTCAGATTTTTGAACAGGAAGCCGAGATGGACCTCGGGGGCGAGTTCCCCGTCTCCGTGCCGTTTTTCATGAAGGAAATCATCGAACAAATTAGCGTCGGGGCACGCAAGTCGAAGTATGTCGATCATTCCAGTGGTGTCAGTGCGCGGTTCAGCATCGCCAACTTCCGCACAATGGTGGCCTCCGCCCGACATCGTGGTGTGATCCTGGGCGAGAAGCCCGCCGTGCCACGCATCAGCGATCTGGGGCACCTGACATCGTCATCGCTTGGCAAGCTCGAACTGGATTTGATGGGCACTCATCAAATGTCCGAGAAGCAAGTGCTAGAATCCATCGTCGCGGAGGCGATTGGCGTGGTGTTCGACGAATACGTTGATAAACACGGCCTCGATGAAATCGCGGAAGTCTTCGGCAAAGGCGTGAAGATCGAAGTCGGTGACATGTTGCCGTCGTCGGAATACGCCAAGCGGTTGAAGCGCGCACCCAAAGCCTGGGACAAAGCGTTTGAAGTGAACGTGAGCGAAAGCGACGCGATGCGCGCCTCGTGCGTGGAATTTGTTCTGGCCGGGTTGTACGCCACGGACCGCATCAGTCGGCAAGCGAAACATGGCCGGATTACCTACGAAACGTGATCCCAAAACCAGTGCGACCACGCCGGTGTGCCTCACAACCCGAGGTTGCTCTCCAGAAAAATGATGGGAATTGCCAAAAAGATACTGAAACACCGGACCAGTTGGGGCACTCTATACAGGTAGATGATTCCGACCAGAGCCGGGCAACCTGCCCGTTTATGGGCTAGGCTTGCACGGCTTCTGGTTGAACGCGATCAAGAGGGAAATCATGGCACTCATGCGTTTGTCTCGTTTGGCAGTTCTCATCCCCATCGTCATGATGTCGGGCGGCTTGACGAGTTCACTTCGAGCCGAGCCGACGAAGGTGATTTGGGACGCCACCCGGAATACGTCACCGGAAACTATTGAAGAACTGAAAGCGCTTCAAGAACAGATTAAAGCGATCACCACGTCCGCAACACGATCGACGGTAGGCCTCTTGGTCGGCATGGGTGCCGGCAGTGGCGTGATCGTTTCCGAAGACGGTTTGGTGCTGACTGCCGCGCACGTGATCGGCAAACCGGGGCAACGGGTGTGGGTCATCTTGTCGGACGGAACGCGGGTGAAAGCGAAGTCACTCGGAACGAACGCCAAAATTGACAGTGGCATGGTCCGGATCATTGATCCGCCGCCACAAGACGCGAAATGGCCGGGAGCGAAGGACGGGAAATGGCCGGCAGTCGAACTCGGCAAATCCGCCGAGTTGAAAAAAGGCCAATGGGTTCTTTCGCTCGGGCACCACGGTGGACCCAAGCAAGAACGTCCGCCGCCGTTACGCGTCGGTCGGTTTGAAAACTTCAACCGTAGCGATGTCACACTCCGATCCGATTGCACTCTTGTGGGTGGTGATTCTGGCGGCCCCCTGTTCGATCTCAACGGCAAGCTCATCGGGATTCACAGCAAAATCGGGTTGTTTATCAACTACAACATGCACGTCCCGATTGATGCCTTCCAAGAGGATTGGGAGAAACTGCTGAAGAGTGAAGAAATTGGCAAAGCGACCGCCGAACTGGGGGCGACGCTCGATCTCGATGAAGAAACCCCAACGGTCAACGACGTGACGAAAGACAGCCCTGCCGACAAAGCGGGGATGGTCGAAGGCGACATCATCACCAAGTTTAACGGTGAAAAAGTCCATACTCGGGACGACCTCAAGGATCTCCTGTTGCAATCCAAACCGAACGACCGCGTAATTATCGAAGTGCAACGTGACGGCAAAACGGTTAAGCTGACTGTCAAGCTGGGCCGAAAAGCTTCAAAGCCCAAAGAGTAGAATTTCCTCTCATGTAATTCCGCTACGACTTCTTCATCCGGAGTGGACGCCAATGACTACCCGCCCCTTTCAACTTTTCACTGTGACGATGGGTTTGCTCATCGCCTCGGCCAACCTCGGTTTCGCTCTCACCGCACCACCTGACAAGGGCAAAGAGCGGTTACTAACGTTGTTCGTCGATGTCGTCTCGCCCGTTCTGGATTCTGTCGTCCGCGTTCAATCGGACGGCAAGGATGCGTACCTGGGCACGATTGTCTCCGAGAATGGTTACATCCTGACCAAAGGCAGTGAACTGCGTGGAGAGCTTTCGTGTGTTCTGCGAGACGGCACCTCTTACGATGCGAAGCGAGTCGGTTACCACAAACCCTCGGACCTCGTGTTACTCAAAATTGACACGGACAGTTTGAAACCGATCACGTTCGCCAAAGAAGACATTGGCATCGTCGGGAATTGGGTTGCGGTACCCGGCATCAAGTCGTCCGAACCCATTGCCGTTGGGGTTGTCAGTGCGCCCACCCGTAAGCTTTATGGCGAACAAGCCCAGATTGTGAACGTCAACAAGGGATATTTGGGGATCACTAACTTGATGAACGCGGAAGATGAAGGCGTCATCATCAAGGATGTCAGACCTGATACCGCTGCATCCCGTGCGGGAATCAAAGTCAACGACATTATTTCGGAAGTGGCAGGACAGACGATTCGTGACCGTGAAGCACTGTTTGAAGTCCTGGATGGGTTCAAACCGAACGAAACGATCACAGTTCGTGTCAAGCGTGGCGCCAATGAATTAAGCTTGAAGGTCAAACTCGGTGAGCTTGCCGAGTTCGACCGTGGGGCATTCCAAAATAACATGGGTGGGGCATTGTCCGGACGACGCACCGGCTTCCCCGCCGTCATTCAACACGACACCATCCTGAAGCCGACCGATTGTGGCGGCCCCTTGGTGGATCTCGAAGGCCACGTCCTGGGAATCAACATCGCGCGGGCTGGACGGGTGGAATCGTGGACGATTCCGGGAAGTGTCATCAAGCCGATTCTGAAAGACCTGATGGCTGGCAAGTATTCCAACATCATCAAGTGATGAAGTAGCACAAACCCCGAAAGCCCACGAACGATCGTTCGTGGGCTTTCTCACTTCCAACACACTTCCCCGCGCAGTTGCGGTTGACCCCAACCCATTTTGCCTATTACCATCTTGCACTTGCCGTGGGGTTTTTGCCCTGGATGGTGCGGACAGCAGTAGCTGACCGACCCCGGCGATGCAGGGATGCAGACTCATGCCGACGATCAACAAGTTTTTCCTCGTGAAACTCGTCCTCATTCTTTTGGGCGGATGCGGAGCAATCGCGGGCCTCCATACGATCCAAGCGAGCCGCATTCCGGATGCGTTGAAGCGGCAAGCCGATCGCGCCGTGGACAACGGCAAGACGGACATGGCCATTCATTATCTCCGGCAGTACCTAGAGTTCAAACCTACCGACACCGAGGCACTCGAACGGCTCGCAGCGCTCATGAAAGAGCGGTCGAATCGTGACCCTAGTGACCAGTTGCTGCTGTACGACAAGATTTTGCGGAGCGATCCGAATCGCCATGCTATCCGCCGGGATGCGCTGATTGCGTGCCTACGGATTGGCCGGTATACCGATGCGGAAATGCACGCGGGACTTCTGCTGAAAGAATTCCCCGACGACGCAGAACTGTGGCAGCGACAAGCCGCCGCCCAGGGTGCGTTGCAGAAAGTGCCCGAAGCGCGAAAGAGTTACGAAACCGCCATCAAGACCGACCCGCGCGACCCGACTGCCTACCAGCGCTACGCCCAATACCTGTGGCGCGAGTTGAAATCACCACCCGAAGCCAAGTCGATCATTGACCAACTGGTGCTCGCGTTGCCCCACGATGCCGAAGCGTACCTCACTCGTGCCCGGTTCGAGCAACAAGATGGGAGTGCCGCCAAGGTCATTCCGGATTTACAGAAAGCCCTCGAACTGGACCCCGAGAACGCCAACGCCTTGTTGATGCTCGCGGAGCAGTATCAAAAGCAACGCAAGCTCATCGAAGCCCGCGATTGCCTTGTCGATGCGATGCGGTTGTACCCCCAAGACGAGCGCACGGTCCGCAGTTTGGCTTGGCTCGATTTGAACATGGGCAACATCGGCTCCGCCGTTGCGGTGCTGGAAGAAGGGATGAATCGCGTTAAAAATAGCTTCGAGTTGCTCGTACCCCTTGCGGATTTGCTCGTGCAACTTGGTGAGACAGACCGTTCCGAAGCGATCGTGAAAAAGCTCGAAGGCCAGACCACCGCCCAAGCTAAGCTGCAAGTGAAGTATCTCCAAGCGCGTCTAGCAATGCGTGCCAACAGTTGGGGCACTGCGGTTGAACTGCTGACCAGTCTTCGCACCGATGCGGTCAATCTTCCGGGGCTTGAAAACCAAACTCACTTGTTGTTAGCCGTCTGCTATCAACGGCGTGGCGAAACGACGCAAGAACAAGACACGTTGAAACTGCTACTGAACAAAGACCCCAACCACCTGGCGGCCCGCATCGGCTTGGCTCAGTCTTACCTCACGGTGGGTCGGACGGGTGATGCGATTACAGAGTACCAACATGCCGTGCGATCCAGTTTCGCCGGGGCCAGCACTCATGCCACGCTGTTGCGACTCAAAGCCCGCGAGTTGAAACTGGCGAACGGGCAGCCGCAAGAATGGCAACAACTCGATCGGGTCACGGCAGAGATTGGCAAGCTTTATGGGCCAGCGTCCTCGGAGCCGATTCAACTGCGGGCAGAGGTAGCCCAAGCTCGCGGGGAGTACCGGCAGGCCGCCGCGATTCTCCGGGCCGAAGCCTCGCGCCGACCGGGTGATACGGGGTTGTGGGTTACGTTGGCGGATGCCGTCGCACAAGTGGCCGGTGTCTCCGCGGCGCTGGGAATTTTGGACGAAGCCCAAGCCGCTGCCGGTGACGGCCCGGATGTTCGCCTAGCACGGGCTGACCTCTACGCACGAGACCCCGCCCAACTTCGACCGATTGAGCCGCTCGCTACTCAAATCGACAGTTGGCCGGATGCGGACCAAACCCGCTTGCTGTACGGGCTGGTTGAAATCTACGACCGGCTCGGCGATGAAGCCAAGGTGGTTCAAACCTACAAAAAGATCGCGGCACGGCGGCCATTAGACTTGGGCGTGTGGGAAATTCTCGGTGAACGCGCCACCCTGTTCGGTGACGCCCAAACTGCCACGCACGCACGGAACGCCGCCACGAGGATCGACCCGACCGGCAAAACAAATTCGCTCTTTGAAGCTTGGTCCGCAATCAGCACCAAGAACCCGGACAGCGCCCGTGCTTCGATCGAAGCACTCACCAACCACTTCGGTGGTAACCCCGACCGCGCCGATGTCTGTGTCACGCTCGGGAAATTGAATGCCCTCATCGGTGACACTGCCGTAGCCGGGAAATTGCTTGAACGCGCCGTGCGTTTGGAGCCGTCCCGGTTTCCGCCGATTCAAGCTTACCTCGCGCATCTCGGGAACATCGGCGCCGACGATGCCATCGCGGCAGTGTTGGCACGGCTCGCTGCCGATCCGCGTTGGGCACAGGATCCGTTTCGTCGGGCGATTCGCGGAGCCATGAAACAGACCACGCCTGACGTTGCCAAGAAACTGCTGACCCCCGCGTGGCAATACCTGGAACGCGAACCGGATGGACTGGGGTGGCTTGGCGAATCGTACTTGGCACTCGGCTTCCGCACGGAAGCGTCGGAGTGTTTCGAGAAAGCGACGACCCGACCCACAACGACCGCCGACGATTGGTTGCGACTCGCGTTACGGTGCGCCGAGTCCGGTTCACCGGAGCGCGCCATCGGCGTTCTCCAGACCGCGAAAGAAAAGCTGCCGGCACCGTTGTACTTCACGACTCTGGCTAGCTTCGCGGAGAGTAGCGCCGCTCCGAAAACTTGGCAGCCGCCGGTGGCGAACCCCACAGATAAGCGGCAATTGACGCAGTCGCAACTGGCCCTGAAACTGTCACGGTTTCAACGCGCGGAAGCAATTGAGTTGCTCGATCAGTTCTTAAAAGGCACACCGCCCGCGACCGACACAGTCTGGGCCAAACGGAACCTCGCTATGCTTCTTGCGGTTCGGGGCGGCATGGACGATCGCAAACGCGCGATGGATTTGCTCGTCAATTCCGATGACACCAACGGCGACACCGCTGACGAAAAACGGTCCACTGCTGCGGTCTTAACGGCCCTCTCTCGTTACCTCGATGGCACGGATCGCAAGTTAGTGTTGGAGCGGGCCACGAAGGCCCTGCAAGCTCTTGTGGCGGAAACGCGGACCCCCTTAGATGCGTACCTGTTGGCCCAAGTTTACCGTTCCGCCGGGAACCGGAAAGCCAGCACGGAAGTGTTGAACAACCTGTTGACAGCGGACCCGAAGAACCTCGAATTCCACATCATGGCGCTCGACGAGCTTTCGGAGATGGGTCAATTGGCCGCCGCCGAACCGTTCGCACAACGACTTCTCGGGCTTTATCCGGCTGACTTCCGGGCGATTAGTGCCGTCGCACGGTTCGAGTGCCAAGCCAATCGCCCAGACCGTGCGTTCGTCGTGGCGGAGAGCTACACCCGGACAGCCGATGCCAGCGCGGGCGACTTGCCCGCGAAGTCCGCCCGCGTGGCGGAACTCCTGGACGAACTCGCCCGGATGCCTTCCGTTCGCCGAACCGAAGTCGGTCACAAGATGATAAAAAGTGCAGTCGAACGCTACGAGTCCTTGATTGCAACACGCCCCGAAGCCATCGTGGCGGCAGCAGGCTTGCTGGGATTTGACGATCGACATGCGGACGGTTTCGCACTCATCGAGAAGCAGTCGAAAACGCTGCCGAGTCGCACGAAAGCGGCGGCGGGGTTAAGTGTGTTGCGGACAACTGGCGCGTCCGACCAGCAGTTCACGCTGGTCCGGCAGTGGTTGGACGTTGCCAAGCGCGACGAACCGGACTCGTTGCCGTTGCAATTGAATGAAGGCGAGTTTTTCGCCATGCGGATGGACTACATCAACGCGGAACGGGCGTATGAAGCCGTCTTGGCGAAAGACGCTCGCAACGTGGTGGCGTTGAACAACCTAGCCTGGATTTTGGCCCCGCGTCCCCAATCGAGTGCCAAGGCCCTCGCCCTAGTTGGTCGCGCGGTGGCCGAGATTGGCTTCACGGGTGAAGTGCTGGACACTCGTGCCCGCATCCGGATCGCGGCGAAACAATTTGAACTCGCCGAGAAAGATCTGGTGGATGCGCTGTCGCAAGAAAAGACCCCGCTGCGGTTGTTCCACATGGCGCTCGCCAAACAGGGGCAGACGCCGAGCAACCCGAATGAAGCCACGAAAGCATTCCGTTCGGCGAAGGAACGTGGGCTAGACGCGAAAGCGGTCCACCCCGCCGATCTGCCGCAATACCGCGTCTTTGAAGCCGATATGCCACCCAAACGGGATGCCAATTAACACCGGGGTGAGGGTCGGCTACTACAATAGCGGGTAAAGTTACCCTCACGAGATTCACCCATGAGTTCGCCGAACGATCGCGTGCCGGTCACGGTACTGACGGGCTTTTTAGGAGCCGGTAAGACAACACTGTTGAACCACATTCTGACGGCTCAACACGGCAAGCGAATCGCGGTGATCGAGAATGAATTCGGCGAAGTGGGGGTCGATCAGGACATCGTCATTCGGGCCGAAGAGGAAATTTTTGAGATGAACAACGGCTGCATCTGCTGCACCGTTCGCGGGGATCTGATCCGCATCCTCGGCGACCTGATGCTGCGACGCGACAAGTTCGATTACATCCTGATCGAGACGACCGGGATGGCCGATCCGGGGCCGGTGGCGCAGACGTTTTTCGTCGATGATGATCTTCGAGCCAAAACACGTCTCGATGGGATCGTCACTCTCGTCGATGCCAAACACGTTCAACAACATTGGGATTCCGACGAGGTCCAAGAACAAATCGCGTTCGCTGATGTCGTGCTGCTCAACAAAACCGATTTAATGGTCGGTGTTGAACTCGATGACCTCGAAGCCAAGATTCGCGGAATGAACCCGGCTGCCAAGGTGCATCGCACTCAGAATAGCGTCATCCCGATGGAACAAATCTTGAACATCGACGGGTTCAACCTGGACCGGATTATGGACGTCGATCCGCAATTCCTCGCCGAGGAATCACCCTTTGCATGGGGCGGCGTTTACCACCTTGACGCAGGGCAGTACGAGTTTGCGGTAAACCAATCGGCGTCCTGCCACATGCTCGCCGCGCTCGTGCCGACCAAGAATGACAGTGCGAAGTCACTGCAAGACGCACTGGCAGTGATCGTCAACGGCATTCACGCGAAACCAATCGAACTCGAACGGGGGGGAACACTGAAGCCCTCCTCGACCGTTTACCAACTCGACCTGCACGGCCACGGCCATCAGCACGGAATTGACGCAACATTTGTTGTGAGCATAACCACATCCGGCACGTATGCACTGTTCACGGAAAAGCACCCCAAGGAACTTCACGTCGAACTGAAGGGGCCAAACGGATTGGTGCAGCCGATGACGACGAATGATTACAAGTCGGCCCACACTCACGACGAGGAAGTGTATTCGGTGGGGATCACGTTACCCGGCGACCTGAGTGCGAAGAAAGTGAACGTCTGGATCTCCGAGTTGTTACAAACCAAGGGCCAGGACATCTTCCGGATGAAAGGAATCTTGAGCATCAAAGGCGACCCGAATCGGTTCGTGTTTCAAGGGGTTCACATGACGTTCGACGGCAAGCAGGATCGCCCGTGGGGCAACACGCCCCGCTCCAATAAGCTCATTTTTATCGGTCGGCGATTGAACCGCGAGGAATTGACCGCCGGGTTCTTGAAGTGCATCGTGTAAGGGTTCGAGTGAAGTTTGAGCCATCAAACTTCCGACTTGAGCGGGATGAGGTTCCGCACTTTCGCCATCAGGTCCACAACCGTGAACGGCTTTTGCAGAAACTCGGTTATGGTCGTCGAGGCGTTCAGAAGGCATTCATCACCGACGTACCCGGACATGAACAGCACCCGTAAATCGGGGTACTGGTGCCGAAGGATTTCGATCATCTCCTTGCCGGTCATTTGCGGCATTAACACGTCGGTCACGATCAAATCCACACGGCCAGTGCGGCCGCGCACGAGTTCGATGGCTTCCTGGCCGTTTTCCGCAGTGAGCACGGTCAGCTTGTACATTTCGAGTACGTTCTTGGCGAATTCACGAACCGCTTCGTCGTCTTCCACCAGCAAGACAACATGGGGTTGATCGGAGAAGTGACTCGGCGTGGGGGGTGAACTCGGCGCAGGCTTGGGTGGCAATGGCTGCGAAGTTTGCGCGGAGAGTAACGGCAACTCAACCTCGAACATCGTGCCGTGCCCGATCGCGGATTCGTAGCGAATCTGGCCATCCAATGACTGAACGATTCCGTAGACCGTTGCCAAGCCCAAGCCAGTGCCTTGCCCGATCGGCTTGGTTGTGAAGAACGGTTCAAAGAGTCGGCTTTGTGTGGCTTGATCCATCCCCGAACCCGTATCAACCACGATCAAATGCGCGAAGCCGGTCGCCAGAGTTCTGGTGCGAATTGTCAGCGTCCCCCCCCTCGGCATGGCATCGCGGGCGTTCAGCACGAGGTTCATGAGGATTTGCTCAATCAACCCGACTTCGGCATACAACCACGGGGGTTGCGGATCGAGGTCGGAGACCATCTCAATTTGCTCGCCGATCAATCGGCGAAGCAACACGGTCATGTTGGTAATCACCGCGTTCAGATCGAGCGGACTATTTTCGAGGCGGCGTTGTCGGCTGAAGGCGAGAAGTTGGCGGGTTAAGTTTGCCGCCCGGTTTCCAGCATCAAGAATCTCAGTTGTGAGATACCGGTTCGGATCAGTCGTGGCGGTCGCCATCACAAGCAGTTCGGCGTTGCCGTTGATGACGGTCAGCAGGTTGTTAAAGTCGTGCGAAATCCCCCCGGCCAGACGGCCAACGGCCTCCAACTTTTGGACCCGCAACGCCCGCTCTTGGAGGGATTTTCGCTCGGTAATGTTGCGGGCAATCGTTTGA
Source organism: Fimbriiglobus sp. (assembly GCA_043785105.1). Lineage (GTDB taxonomy): Bacteria > Planctomycetota > Planctomycetia > Gemmatales > Gemmataceae > Fimbriiglobus. The sequence continues at coordinate 33,268 of JAYVXO010000064.1, read as the reverse complement.
ATCGTCCGGTCCGGTAGGACACGGCTTGAGACTTCAACAGCGATTGGTGTGCCGTCGCGGGGCAAGACGGTGATCTCATACGGCTTAAACACATTGCGGATCGCGCTCCCTCGTGATTTCGATCGCTCTTCCGGAAGTAAAAACTCGCCGAGTAAATGATCGACCGCTTCGCTCGAGGTACGGCCCAAGAGTTCCTCAGCCGCACGGTTCATAAAGAGGATTCGACCGTCGCTGTCCGTTTCCCAAACTGCGTCACCCGCATTATCGAATAAATCGCGGTACCGGGCGTCGCTGTGCGTCTTCCGTGCGTGTTGCTGACGAATTTGTTCGGTTTGCTGCCGAATCCGCATCCGGAGCATCACGACCCACGCAACGCCGATCACACAAAAAAAGGCAACACCACTGATTGCAGGCGTGATCCAATTTTGTGCTCGCTCAATGCTGGACAATGCTTGATTTGTGTCCGCAAGCAGCGACAAATTCGTAGTGAGAAGCTCCCCACCCCTCGACACGGGTGGGAATACTACCAACACGACAAACACCAGCATAACGACAGAACAGCACCGCATCGGATGTCACACTTGGTAACAGAGTCAAGCCGAACCCCAGACACCCACACTATTATTGCCCGCCACGGGCGTCGCTCACTTTAGCCCGGAAGTAGTCCAGAGTCAGCTTCAAACCTTCCTCACGGCCGATTTTGGGTTCCCAGCCGAGTAGTTTCCGCGCTAATGTGATGTCCGGTTTTCGTTGCTTCGGGTCGTCCGGGGGTAGTGGCTTGTAGATGATCGGACTCTTGCTGCCGGTGTGGCGTAGGATCTCGTCCGCGAATTCCATGATCGTGATTTCAGACGGGTTCCCGAGGTTGACCGGCATGTGGTAGTCTTTGAACAAGAGCCGATAAATCCCATCGACCAAGTCCGTCACGTAACAAAAGCTGCGGGTTTGCTGCCCTTCCCCGTACACCGTAATCGGGTCGCCCCGCAACGCTTGGCCGACGAAGTTCGGCAACACACGGCCGTCGTCCAACCGCATCCGGGGGCCATACGTGTTGAAAATGCGGATGATGTGCGTGTTGACGCCGTGTTCGCGGTGATAAGCCATCGTCATCGCTTCCGCGAAGCGTTTGGCTTCGTCGTACATACTGCGCTCGCCGACCGGATTGACGTTCCCCCAATACGATTCCGTTTGGGGGTGAACCACCGGGTCGCCGTACACCTCGGACGTGCTAGCCAGCAAGTATCGCGCACCATGTGCCTTTGCAATCCCGAGCGAAACGTGAGTGCCCAGTGAGCCGATTTTCAGCGTTTGGATGCTGCTCTTGACGTAGTCAACGGGACTAGCAGGGCTGGCAAAGTGCAGCACGTTATCAACAAGCCCATCAACGAACAACGGCTGCGACGCATCATGAACGATGATGCGAAACTTGGGATTCGCGCGAAGGTGTTGAATGTTCGTCGGGCGACCCGTGATGAAGTTATCCACGCAGATGACGTCATGCCCCTCGGCAAGAAACCGCTCACACAAGTGAGACCCCACGAAACCAGCTCCACCCGTAATGAGCGTGCGCACTAGGAAGCCCCCTTCGATTCGACAAAACCAAGCTCAGAGTCGTACTGAAAAGCCTAGGAAGCCGAAGTGGGGAAACAAGATTCCGGGGCGGGAGTTTCTGGTTTGAGTGAGAGAGGAAGCCCACGGACGATCACCAAAAGCCCACGGACGATCACCAAAAGCCCACGGACGATCGTCCGTGGGCTTTCTCTCACTCACTGGAACTGATAACCAACATGAAATGTAACGCGGCCGTCCGGAAGTTTGCGGATGTTCGTGATGTACACGTCGTAACCGCCGCCCAGTTGGCTCTTGCTGCTAGGGATTGTGTAGGGTGCAAATGACGTGTTCGCCGGGCTGGGAAACGGCACAGCACCCAGGAACACCCGCGGGCCGGTTTGCCCTTCGACGCCGTGAGCTTCTTCGAGGAACACTCGTTGCTCACGATTGTTGGGGAGTACCCGCCAGATCAACAAGCCTTCGGCGGGCAGTTCGCTATCGAAACCTTTCTTGCGGCGATTTTCGAGCAAGAAATACTCGCTGCCGTCCGGTCGAACCAGGACTTTGACACACTCGTTCGGCGCGTCCTCAATGGGCGATAAGATCAACTTTTGCTTCACACGGGGATCAATGGCAATAGGCTTGAGCCAGCCGAGTTGGTCCTTGCTCCACGCCGAGAAGTGTTGCGGGCGTCCCGCGCCGATTTGCTGCGACATCGCACACCACTGGCCGACACCTTCCATACCGGGAACTTCGGGTCGCGCGTACAAATCCGGCAAGCCGAGCATGTGGCCGAATTCGTGGCAAAACACGCTGATGTCGTTCATCTTCGCGCCGCCTTCTTGCACGATGAAGTACGGCCACCGCTTGCCGTTGTGACTGACGCTTGCCCGGTGCGGCCAGTACAGCCCGCCGCGTGTGGTTTGCACCCGCTCCCCGGCGTAGATGAAGAACACGCCGTCGTAATCTTTCAGTGAATCTTTCCCGTCCTTGGCCAGCACTTTGTCCATCGCCTCCGTCAGAAGGCCGGTTTTCTCTTTGGTACTCGTACCGCTCCCGCTGGAGTATTCCTGGCGTTTCTTACCGACTTCGACCCAGCCGACGAACTTGCCTTCAACGGTAAACTGGCTGTACGAAATTTCCCGGTAGTAATCGGCCATGCTGCCAAAGACGCGCTGACCAGTTGCGGACTTGTCCGTGTACTTGCCCAGCGAAAACATCGACGATTCCCAATCTTCGTCGCTGATCTTAGCGTTGTGCTTCACGTCCGGGTATTCCACGCCAATGATGGCGAGTTTATAGACCGGCTTCTTCCACGCTTGCGGCAGGCGATCATCCCAGCCCATCGTGCGGCCGCCGGGTCCGGTTTGATCGGCGAGCAGCGTCACGCGAATTTCCTGTTCTTCCTTGTTCCGCGAAATCAGCAACTTCACAACATCGCCGGGCTTTTTGTTGTCCAAAGTTTCACGGATACCCGTGGACCCTTCGAGTTTGGTTTCGTCAATTTTCAACACGACATCGCCCACCTTCATGCCCGCTTTGTCACCAGCCCCGCCGGTCGTGACACCATCGACGACGACGCCCCCGCCGGATTTCATTTCGCCACTCGTGACGCCCAGCACCACCCGAACTTGGGGCACGGAGGAAAACGGTTTACTCGCCGCACGCGGGGTGACTTTGATGTCCGTTTGCGATTCGCCGGTTTGAATCGTGAACGTGATCGGTTCATCGGCGTAAATGCCGCGAAGCTTTTCCTTCAGGATGGCACGAGTTGACACGGCTTCGTCGTTGAATTTCACAACCCGGCTGCCCGCCTTCAACCCCGCGAGTTCGGCGGGAGAATCAGGGGCGATCTCTTCCAAGATCACGCGGCCCTGTTTGTCTGTGCCAATTTCAACGCCAACGTACCCGACAATCAACGGACCCGTGATGGCTTTCGTCGGCTTGGTGTCCGCTCGGATCGCGGTCTTCACCGTGTGATACCCGGTCAGGTCGATGTGCAAGCGCGGCATCGGTGCCACTTCGCCCGCAAGGACTGGTGTCGAGAACACGAACAGCAATAGGGTTGCGTATCGCATGGCTATAAAATGGGCAGTGAGGAAGGCAGGCTGAATCTAGCATTGAGCAGTGTAAGCTTCGGAAACTGAAAAAACGATGAGTATCACGCCCTTTGCCGATGTGTGATGCGGTAAATCGTCCCCTTGGTACGCTCGCCACCCGGTTCACCGGCACGTGCAAAGCGACTCTCGACGTTCAACCCAAGGCTCTCACAAATCCCACGAAAGGGCCGAGCGGAGAGACGGTCCGGATCGGCAATCAGGCACATCCCGTCGGGTGCCAATACCGTGTGGATGAACTTGGCGACATCCTCGATCAACCGAGATTCGTAGAGTAAATCCGCACCGAACAACACTGGGACTTTCAGGTCAGGATGTGGGTTGCGCAAGTCGATCGACTGCGTGGTGAAATCCGCGAAGCCGTTGAGTTTGGCGTTCTCGGCAGCGAATCGAAGGGCGAAGGCGTCGATGTCCGAAAATGTCACCCGTAAGCCACGACTCAGGGCGGCAATCCCGGCCAGCCCGAGGCCACACGCGATTTCCAGCGCTTCCAACTTTGGGTACGACTCCCACGGCTCGCGCAAGATCGCCTTGGCCAACATCCGCGACGCGGGCCAGATTTCCGACCAATACGGAATCGACTCGTCAACCGCACACGCTGCCCGCACAACGGGATATTCCAGCAACCAATCACTGCCACACGGACGGTTAATCCAGAACGTGCGGTCATCAATGAACACAGCTTCGCGGGTGCGTTCCATCACGGTGGGTCGTAGCCGCCTTCGCATAACGGATTGCATCGACAGACACGCCAGACACCCTTGACGCCACCCTGAATTGGACCGTACTTCTGCACCGCAAGGATGAAGTATTCACTACACCCCGGTTGAAACCGGCACGACGGCGGCAACCACGGACGAATGAAGAATTGGTAGCCCTTCACGAGAAGGATCATGACGCGGGACACAACCCACCTCGGGCCGCACCACACCCAGCGAATCATTTCGGTGGCTCCCGAGTCGGTGGTGGTGTCAGCCGCAGCGCAGCCTGTTTCACAAGCTTCACCAACGATATCTTCAACTGCTCCGTCGTCGGTTCCGTTTTGGGCCGTGGGATCATGACGATGTCCACTCCACGCGGCAACTCGTGTTGTGTCAAACGAAACGCCTCTCGAAACAGTCGCTTAAACCGATTCCGCACCACCGCCCCACCAATCTTCTTCGAGACCGACACGCCCAACCGCGGGTGCAGAACATCGTTCTCGCAAACATACACAATCAGCGAAGAATCGCTGGCCGACTTTTTGCGGTCGTACACCTTCTGAAACTGCTCCGGGGTTTTTAACCGCTGCCCTTGCGTGAACAGCAAACGTGCATCAGGTGTGGTTTCATTCAACATGGTGTGTTATCCCTGCAAAGCCCACGAACGATCGTTCGTGGGCTTTCCCTCCAGTACTCCCCGATTAGCGCCAAACCACACTGGCGCGCGCATCAAATTCATTGCCCCTGGCAAACTCTTCAATCAGCTCTCGGCTTTTATCGTCTAGGCTGGCCGGCACCACGATCTTCATTACCAGAAACTGATCGCCACCGACGATGCCCTTCCCTTTCAGGCGGATTTTCGCACCACTGCTGGTGCCCGGCGGAACCTTCACCGTGAGTCGATCGCCTGACAGCGTCGGCACCTCGACTTTGCCCCCTAGCACGGCTTCGGCGATGCTAATCGGCACTTCGAGTGTGATGTCGTTGCCATCGCGCTTTAAGTACGGGTGCGGCGCGATCTTCACTTTCAACAACACGTCAGATGCGCCGGTGGCGGACGCCGGAACGCGGAGTTTCTTGCCTTCCTCAATCCCCGCTGGCACACGCACGTCGATCGACCGACCCCCGACACTGATTGAGATTGAGCCGCCGTTGGCAGCGTCGTGAAACGGCACCGTGACTTCGGTTTCGATGTCCGGAGACGGTGCCTTCGTTCGGGCATTGCGGCTCTTACCACGACGAGCGTTCCCGCCGCCAAACACGTCCCCGACATCCGCACCACCGCCGAACATGTTGCGGAACAGTTCTTCCGCCATGCCCGGATCGACCTGCCCCGCACCCGGAAACCCACCCCCACCAGTGCCACCGCGCGGGAAATCCGCCTGCCCCCCTGCGTGTCCGTAGCGGTCGTACTTCTGCCGTTTGTCCGGGTCGGAAATCACTTCGTAAGCCGTGGACAGTTCCTTGAACTTTGTTTCCGCGTCCTTGTCCCCAGGGTTGCGGTCGGGGTGGTGTTTCGCAGCGAGTTTGCGGTACGCCTTCTTGATCTCCTCTTCCGAGGCAGACTTTGAAACGCCAAGAACTTCGTAATAATCACGTGGCATAGTGGACCCGGCCGCCCGGTCCCGTTCAGGAGTGGTCGTGGGAAATACAGCTAACACTCTAAATTGTAGCGACCTTGGCAACTATGACTGCAGTCGCAACGAACTCCATTTATAGTTTGCGTTGCGCTGGGATTGTGCGAGAGTGATGTTGGCCCACCCCTCCCGGAGAATGGTTATGACACCTCGATCTCGCCGAGAATTCCTTTCTGACGTTGGCTGTGGCATGTTGGTCGCTGGCGTTGGCTCCAGCGTTGCCTTCGACCTTGGCCTCGCCAATGCGTTTGCCGACGACGTGCCGCGATTGACGTTCGACAAACTCGAACCGCTCGTGAGCTTGATGCAGGACACGCCGATTGACAAACTGCTGCCGGCACTGGTGGCACGACTGAACGAGGGCGTCGAACTCCGTACTCTTGTTGCTGCCGGGGCGTTGGCGAATGCCCGGACCTTCGGCGGCCAGGATTACACCGGCTACCACGCATTCATGGCCTTGCCACCGGCCCTGGAGATGGCGAAGGAATTGCCGGAAGCCGAACGTGCCTTGCCGGTGCTGAAGGTGCTTTACCGCAACAGCAATCGGATGCAGGCGCACGGCGGGTCGAAGAACGAAGTGTTGCACCCTATGCCACACACGACCGTGGAGTTCAGCGGCGATGCGCTCCACGCCGCGACCCGCACAGCAGACATGGCAAAGGCCGAGACCACCTTTGCGGCCATGAAGTCGGACTCCGCGAAGGAAGCGTTCGACGCCTTGCAATACGCGATTCAAGACGAGATCGACGTTCACCGGGTCGTGCTGTCGTGGCGAGCGTGGACCATGCTCGACATCGCCGGGAAAGAACATGCCCATACACTGTTGCGGCAAAGTGTGCGGTATTGTGTGGCGAGCGAAAAGGAGCGACTCGACCGCAAACGGCCCGAATCGGGTATTCGCAAGCTACTGCCAAAGCTTTTCGATGAACACAAACTGGCCGGGAAGATCGCCGGTACGAAACAGCCCGATGACGCCTGGGTCGAGAAACTCGCGGAAATCATCTACGGCAACAACCGGGACAACGCCGCCGAAGCCGTGGCAATGGCACTCGCCGAGGGCTTCACCCCGGAAGCAATCGGTGAAGCGATGTCACTTGCCGCATGTCAACTCGTTCTCCGCGACCCAGGCCGCACCAGGGACGAGGAAGGCAAGCCGAAGGGCAGCGTCCACGGTGCGTCCGTCGGCGTCCATGCTTCCGATTCCGCGAACGCTTGGCGAAACATCGCCCGCGTCAGCAATCCGCGCAATACCTTCGCCAGCCTGGTTGTCGGTGCCTACCACACTGCTGGCCAAAGCAACGGGCAGACCAAGCAACCATTGACCGAGACATCGCAGAAGAGCGTCACCACCTCACCCGATTTGCTGAAAACGATCGAGCGTGCGATCTTGGCGAAAGATCAACTCGGGGCAAGCGTGGCGACCCAACTCTATTGCGACACCAACGCCAACGAGAACGACCTGTTCGCGGTGCTGCTGAAGTTCGCTGTCAGCGAAGACGGCGCCCTCCACGCCGAGAAGTACTACCGCACCGTGCGCGAAGAATTCGTCACCACCCGGAAAGCCTTCCGCACCAGTCACCTGGTCGCCCTGGCCCGAGTGACCGCAAGTGAATACGGCTTCCCCGCCCCCGGCTACGCCGAAGCCAAGCGGCTGATGAAGGTGTAGTCGCTAAGACTGACTACACGATCCCCTCGGCGGTCATCATGCTGATGGTGGTCTCCATTGCTTGCACGGTGTTGGCGATGTCGTCTGCGGTGTGTTCGCAACTGGTCATGCCGGCGTTGCCCCACCAGTCGATGCCGTGGAGTAGCATTCCTTGGCGCATGGCGTGGATTTGCTTCATGTTTTTGGGGCCGTCGAGGTCGTTCAGGTGGCCGCCGAAGGGGATGAGGCCGTCGTTGCCGGTGACTTCGGGTTGCGGTCGGTCGCCGTAGTAGTTCGACAGGACGCGGATCATGCTGAAATCACAGTAGGCGACCCACGACCAGTTGTGCGATGCGAACATCGCGTTGAGTTGGTTGCGTAAATTGCGGGCGGCTTCGTTCGCCAAGCGAGACGGTTCCCCGGCGGCGATGCGTTTGAGTGTGGCCACACCTGCGGATGCCGAAAGCGGGTTGGCGTTGTACGTGCCGGGGTGCTTCATTTTCGGCTTGCCGTGCCGAGGTTCGAGGAAGGCCATCAAGTCCGCTCGCCCCGCCAGACAACCGCCGGGTAGCCCACCGGCAAGGATTTTGGCTAGCGTCGTCATGTCTGGGGTCACACCATAAAAGGCTTGGGCACCACCCGGTGAGACACGGAAGCCGGTGATGACTTCGTCGAAGATCAGCACCCGATCGAGCTTGGTACAAATCTCACGCAAACCCCGCAAGAATTCACCGCGCATCGGCACAGCACCCCAGTGGCCGCCGGTCGGTTCCAGAATCACGGCACCGATTTGGTGATCGCTCTTCAACGTCTGTTCGACCAGATTCAAATCGTTCGGCGGAATCGACACGCAACAATCGGAGACGACATCCGGTACACCGGGGACGCTGATGGCTTCATAGGGCGGGTCGGAACTCACGGTCACGTAGTCGTGCCAACCGTGGAAGTGCCCCTGGAACTTCAGGAACTTCGGCTGTCCGGTGGCTAAGCGCGACAACCGCAACGCCATCAACGTCGCTTCCGTGCCGCTCCCGGTGAACCGCACTTTGTCCGCCGAGGGAATCAGTTGCTTGACCAACTCCGCCCACTCGATTTCGAGATCGTGGCACGCACCGGGATGGGTACCACGCGCCATTTGCTCTTGGACCGCCTTCACCACATCATCCGCGGAATGCCCCAAGATGTGCGAACCGTGACCGACGAAGTAATCGACTAATTCATGCCCATCGACATCCCATTTCTTCGAGCCTTTGCAATGCGTGACGTAAACGGGAAACGGCTCCATCATCCGGGTGTCGTGCGTCACCCCCGTCGGGAACAGCGTCTTGGCTTGCGCAAATCGAGTGCGCGAGCCGGGAAATTGGGCCGTGTAAAGATCGCTGAGTTTTGGTGCGGTCGCGGACATGAGAAGTCCTCGCGGGTCGGATTGTTCACCACGAATAACACGAATCAGACGAATAAATCAGGATGATAAGAACCCTGTAATTCCTTCAAGATCAGCTTGCTCTTCCTGAGTCTTTCTTGACAAATCTGATTCGTTCGATTCGTGTTATTCGTGGTGAATAGTATTGGGTGTTGTACAGTTTATGGATTCAATCTCGCACTGCCATTCCGACATCTTCGATGGTGCTCGCTTGTGCAATGTTGGCAGAACGGACGTGATTCACCATCATGTCGATCGACGCAACCTGTTTGTCTGCAACAGCTTTCGCAACGGTTGATTCGTAGGCATGGTTGTTGCAGGGTGGGTGGCACTCTTTGGTGAAACCCCACTCTAGTTTGGAGTTGACGATATGGCTCTCCAGCCCATCGGCGACCGGATCATCGTGCGTCGGGAAGTGTCTGAGGATAAGTCGTCGGGCGGGATTTTGCTCCCGGACGCTTCCCGCAAGAAGCCGCAACGCGGTACCGTGGTTGCGGTCGGTCCGGGTCGGATGAACCACAAGGACGGCAAACGCATCCCGATGCAACTGAAGTCCGGCGACAAAGTCTTGTTCACCGCCTGGGCAGGCGATGAGTTCAAAGACCGCAAAGCGACCGACGGCGAAATCCTGGTCATGCACCAAGACGACGTGATGGCCGTTATCGAGTAACCCGCACGAACAACCCAAAGTTCCCGCACAGTCCGTGTGGGATCTTGTCATTCACCAACCATTTAACTGGAGCATACGATGAGCGCTAAGCAAATTGCATTCGATCAAGAAGCCCGTGAAGCGATGAAACGCGGGATCGCCAAGCTCGCCAGGGCCGTGAAGGTCACGCTCGGGCCAAAGGGCCGTAACGTCATCATTCAAAAGTCGTTCGGCTCACCCACGGTGACCAAGGACGGCGTGACGGTGGCGAAGGAAATCGAACTGCCCGATCACTACGAAAACATGGGCGCGTCGATGGTGAAGGAAGTCGCCTCGAAGACGAGCGACGTTGCCGGCGACGGTACCACAACCGCAACCGTGTTAGCCGAAGCGATCTTCAATGAAGGTCTTCGCGCTGTGGTGGCCGGCACCAACCCGATGCTGATGAAGCGCGGCATGGAAAAGGCCGTCGAAGACATCGTGGCCAAGCTCAAGAGCATGAGCATCCCGGTCAAGAGCAAGAAAGACCTCGAAAACGTCGCCACGGTCGCCGCCAACGGCGACTCGAAGATTGGCCACATCATCGCCGAAGCGATGGACAAGGTCGGCAAAGACGGCGTGATTACGGTCGAAGAAGGCAAGACGATGGACACCGGCCACGAGTTCGTAGAAGGGATGCAGTTCGACCGCGGCTACCTGTCGCCGTACTTCATCACCAACGAAGCAATGGAAGCCGAACTCGACGACCCGTACATCCTGATCTACGAAAAGAAGATCAGCAGCAACCGCGACCTCGTGCCGATCCTCGAAAAGGTTCTGCAACAAGGCAAGCCGATCTTCATCATCGCCGAAGACATCGAAGGCGAAGCCCTCGCCACGCTCGTCGTGAACAAGATGCGGAACCCCGGCGCGTTCAAGTGCTGTGCAGTTAAGGCCCCCGGTTACGGCGATCGTCGCAAAGCGATGCTCGAAGACATCGCGGTTCTGACCGGCGGCAAAGCGGTGTTTGAAGACCTCGGCGTGCAACTCGAAAGCATCACCCTCGCCGACCTGGGCCGGGCGAAGAAAGTGAAAGTCGATAAGGACAACACGGTCGTGATCGAAGGCGCCGGCAAGAAGTCTGAAATCGTTGCCCGCGTTGCGATGATCCAGAAGGAACTCGACAAGAGCACCAGCGACTACGACAAGGAAAAGCTCTCTGAACGGGTTGCCAAGCTGCAAGGCGGCGTGGCGAAGATCAACGTCGGCGGCGCGACGGAATCGGAAGTGAAAGAAAAGAAGATGCGCGTCGAAGACGCCATGTTCGCAACCCGTGCGGCCAACCAAGAAGGGATTCTCCCCGGTGGCGGCGTGGCCCTGCTTCGTGCCAGCGAAGGCTTGAAGGCTAGTGGCTTGAACCCCGACGAAACGGTTGGTTACAGCATCATCGTCCGGGCTTGCAAGTCCCCGATCAAGCAGATCGCGGAGAACTCCGGCGAAGACGGTAACGTCGTGGCCAACAAGGTGCTTGAAAGCAAGGACCAAAACTTCGGCTACGATGCGCGTGCCAACGACTTCACCGACATGGTCAAGAAGGGCATCATCGACCCGACGAAGGTCGTCCGTAGTGCGTTGCAAAACGCTGCCAGCGTGGCCACGCTGCTCCTGACCAGCGACGCCCTTATCGCGGACATGCCCAAGGACGGCGAGAAGAAGAAAGCCGGCGGTGGTTACGACGACATGTACTAACAGAATGCGGCGTTGAATCAAAAGCTCACGGGCGAAAGCGCGTGGGCTTTTTTCGTGTCAAGTTAGTGGGGCATTTGTTAGCCCGACACGCGCGAGGGGGTCCAACCGAACCCCTTGCTTGCGCGTTTTGAAGTTGCGCGTTCTGCGGGACTCGGATTGGTTGTGCCTTCTGAACAGGCGAGACTCTGTTCGGTCGGATCGGTGTTGCGGTCGCAAGCGACCTGGCTATCACCACCCGAGACGGAGTCTCACCCCTGATTGTCCAAGATGCCTTGCCGGGGATCACGCGGTTTCTCACGCCGGCGGGTTTGCGGAAGCAAGCGCTCGGTTTGCTCATCCGGTGTGTGGCGGCGCTCGGCCTGCATTTTGGACGGATGGGTGGGGTGCAAGCGGCGGGACCGGGCGATTCTTGGGACGCAAATCGTTGCGGAAGCGACAGGTGTTGTCCCGATTGCAGGCGGCGGTGCTGGCACGCGAATCGACAACGGGACACTTCGCGTTTCGGATCGATCCGACGTTGTGCCGCCAGCCGGGCGACACAACCGAGAACACGGACAGCACGGGAAACCGGAAGCGTCGGCCGCGCAAAGGGACTCGCTACAGCAAATCCAAACACGCCCGCAAGCAATGTCACTGTTTCGTGCTGGGCCTGGTAATCACGCCGAGCGGGGTTCGCATTCCGTTTCGCCGGTGCTATTCCACGAAGCCGTACTGCGCGAAGAAGGGTATGGCCTACCGCAAGCCGACCGGATTGGCGAACGGCCGCTGCCGCTGCCGCCGGGCACTGCGGTCGTGGTGGTGGGCGACACCGCCTTTGACACCCCGGTGATTCCTGTGGCGTTCGCGACGCGGAATTTGGCCGGGATCGTTCCGATCAATTCGGAGCGGGTGTTGGCGGGTGCGAAGCCGCGTCCCCAGGTCCAGTTGTTGGCGAGCGAGTTGACGGCGAGGCCGTTTCAGGCCATTCGGCTGGATCCGAACACGGGCATTGTCGCCATGCGGCGGCGGTCGAAGTATCGGGCCGGGCCGAAAATCAAGCCGCGTCTTGACTCCGCGCACACGGAGAATCGGGGCGGGTCTTCCGTCGGGAACGTCCGGCTGGTTTTTTCGACACGGGAAAACCCCACGGCCGCCCGAATGCCCGACGGGCAGAAAATCCCGACGACCAACGACCGGAGCCGAAGCCTGGCCGACGTGGTGGCGTGGTCCGATTTGCGTTGGCAAATCGAGTTGTCCTTCAAGGAATTGAAGAGTACGCGGGGGTTCGCGCAGTACCGCTTTCGCCGGTTCGACAAGGTGGAAGGCTGGCGGGCGATGACCGTCGTGACGTTCTTGTATCTGGAATGTGACCGCGCGCGACAGTTGACGCGGTCGTATTTGTCCGAGGAGGAAGCGGAGCGTTGGCGGTACCAGCGAACCGACGGTCTGTGTCTGGCGCTGCGTCGGGAAACGGACCGGGCGGACCTGAAATACCTGACCGACGCCTTGCAGACCGGAGGCGGCATCCGCCGCCTCCGGAAACAACTCGCCGCCGCCGCCCAAAACGAATACCGCATGGCGTTGTAAAAAGAGCGCAACTTCAAAACGCGCGCGTCGGGCTAACAAGAACGTACATTTTTACTGTTGCGGTGGTGTCGCTTCGCGGATGGTGGCGCCGTGGTCGTCGCTTAACACGAGGATCGAGAAGCGTTGGATTGCTTGGCGTTCGGGGGTGTTGACGCTGACGTAGTCGAAGCGGCCCCGCATGTCGGTGTAGCCGTCCTTGTGGAACTTGACTTGGCCGTCGGCTAGCTTGGCGTACACCTTGACGTAGACCTTGCTGAGCAGTTTGCCGGTCGCGTCCGTGGCCTTGAGGGCGCCGTAGTTCTCGGTCCATTTCACATCCATCGCGGTGGCGTAATAGGGCAATGAGCGCGTCTTGCCGCCGGCGGTGACTTCAACCAACACGTTCCGCTTGACGAGATCGTCGGGTAGCGGAATCGACTGCTTGGTTTGGCCGGCGGCCAGCTTCACGACTTGCGTGGAGTTGGGCCGGATGAACGCGAACTGGTTGCCGGGTTGTTGCACGAACGGGTTGCGGCTGAACAGCAACTCGACGTCCATCAGGTAGTAGTTGACCGTCACGGTTTCGAGGTTCTGCCACGTCAAATTGAGTGACTTCGCATCGAGGGTGAACTCGACGTTCGGTTCGGTGGCGGCCAGTTGGCCTTGCTGTTGGGCACGGTCCATCGGGTCGATGACCGTCGGTCCCTTGCCGTCGATTTCGTCGAGTTGACTAATGATCGTGGCAAAGGTGTTGCGCCAGCGATCGACCGGGTGGTTGACATACTTCATCGCTATCGACCGCGCCTTCACCGGGGCATCGGTGAACATCTCTAGGTACGCGGCACAGTAGTCGTACTGAATCTTTGTTGGCACCGACTCCGGGTTGACTTGGGCGAAGGTTGCCAAGGCTTCGTCGATGCGGTCTTGCAGCAGCAGGTAATAGGTCACGGCCAACAGGTCCGCATCCTTCAGGTCTTTGCGGTACGACAGCGTCTTCAGGAAGTGGTGATATTGCTCGTGGAAGCGGTTGTTGACGATCTGCCGGTTGTGGCCAAGAGCGTGGGCACGAGCGTTCACTAACGGCTTGTATTCCAGGTGTTCATACTGATGGCGAATCACCGGGTCGATCGTTAATAGCGGCGACGTGATCGGTCCGCCACACTCGTTGACGAAGCCGTCGGTGTGTTGCAGAAACTGCGACGCGGTGGGCACATCGGCGTGCAGAAGCGCGTAGGACCAGAGCGTTGGGTGGTAAATGTGCCGATCGCTTAGGAGCTTAATCACCGCCTCAAAGAAGCCGCGATCCTTCATGCGGAAGGCGATCTTTTCCAAGTTCAGGGCGTTGACGTTCTCGCGGTTCAAGAACGCCAACACATCGTCGGTGGTGCCATTTTGGGACACGTACTCCCACGACGAGGTGTCGAGCTTCAACGGCTTTTCGACGACGGTGAAGGTGGTGGCGGCGGTTGCAATCACGAACTGTTCGTTCTTCGCCACGTTCACCGGGAAGTGGGCGAACCGGCCGGGCTTGGGGAAGTAGAACTGGTACTCCACGGTGGCGGTGCGGTACGGCTCCAGGTCCAGGGGCACGCTGCGGGTGAACTGGCCGTTCGCCACCGGAATCGCGCCGATCGGCAGTTGAACCAACACGGAGAGTTTTTGCCGCGACGAGGTCGGGTTCGTGACCACGACTTGACAGCCGTAGACGGTATGAACGACGAACTCGTCCGTCACGAACTTATCCCGCTTTTCGCCGTTCTCGTCGCGGAAGCGGTCGTTGGCCTTGTAGAAGTTTTCGCTCACGAGAATCGGGACTTGGCCGCCCTTGCCATCGACGGGCCGCACCTCCTCGTGGAACGCGATGAGCGACGTGGCGGGGGTCAACGTCATCCGACCGCCCTCGAACTTGGTGTCATGTTTCCCGGCCACGAACGGCAGGTCCAGCACGGCGAGCGTGAAGACCATCTCCGTGAAGTTGCGGCTGCCGTCGGTGAAGTGCCGCGACAGAAACGGCAGCTTGCCGTCGTGCTTAGCGTAGTCGGTCCAGAACTCGTTGACCGGGATCAGCGTCGCAACTTGTTGCTGAATCAGCAGGCGGTAGTA
Organism: Fimbriiglobus sp.; assembly: GCA_043785105.1. Classification (GTDB taxonomy): domain Bacteria; phylum Planctomycetota; class Planctomycetia; order Gemmatales; family Gemmataceae; genus Fimbriiglobus. The sequence goes on along the minus strand of JAYVXO010000064.1, from coordinate 18,169 downwards.
GTTGTTCTCCGCCCATTCCTGGGTCGGATCGACGTTGCGGTAGAGTTGCCGAATCATGTCAGGGCGGTCAACTCCGAAGAACAGCTCCTCCTTCAGTTGCTTCTGGACTTCATCCTTCAATTTAACGCTATCTTCTTCTCGGGCTTCAAGCTTCTTCCGATCCGCTGTGCCGTCGCGTTGCTGAAGTTTGTCCTCGGCTCGTTCGTCTCGATTCGCCGCACGCTTAGCACTAGGTACTGCCGGCCCCCCCCCCATCCCGCCGCCAGCCCGGCCCGGCCCTTGCGCTTCAACGGGTGCGGCACTCATGTTCATGCTCACCCCTGGGGGGAATGCCCCGCGACTCTTCCCCGCATCATCGAGCTTTGCTTTCACCGCGCCGAACTCGTTCGACGTGGACAGCGCGCCGCTCTCGATGCCGAGCGAGAAGCTGAAAATTTGCCGCTCGCTGTTGGGTGGCAGTAACCGCAGCAGGTCGCTCAAGTGCCGCGAAGTCTTCGTCGGTTCACCGGGAATGCGTTGGGCGAGTAGGATGCGTTCGACGGTGTTCAAGCGACCAAAATGCCACGGTTGCAGGTACTGTGTCAGCCCACTGTCAATCAAGTAGTGGTCGAGGAACGTCTTGTCCTTCTTGTTCGCCAAATAGGGTTTTACCACCGTGGTGAAGAACGCCGCATCTTTGCGCGACAGGAAGAAGTTCAACTCGTGGCAGGCGTACTGGGAGTACAGCGTCCGCTTTTCCGCGATCGTTTTCGTGGGCCACGTCGTCAGAAACGCGAACTCGGCGAGCTTCGGGTCGTTCGACATCGTGGCGAACAGACCGTACACCTTGGCCAAGCTGTCGTAAGTTTGGAACCGGCTCCCCGCCACGTCCGCGAGCACAAACGGTTGGCCGCTTGGCAGGATGCTAATTTGCTTTTGTTGCGCGAAGTGCTTCGCCGGGTCGAGGCCGTCGCGCAGCCGCAGGTCCGCGAACATCGCCTTCGATTCCGGCAAACTGAAGTGCCGCGACGTCGTGTGCAACGGATCGACCGCGACCACTTGCAACATCGCATGGGGGCCAACCGCATGGCGTGACAGCTTGATGACGCCATCCTTGTCCGGAACCAGGTTCACCACGACCGCCGAGGCGTCCGCGAGGAAATCGAGGTTGGCAAAGTCGCCCGCGAGTTGTGGCGCGGCCGGTGCGGGACTCGGCGCCGCCGGGGCCGCCGATTTCGCGGCCGTCGCCCCGCCCTTGCTCCCAAACGCTTCCCCGCCGGCAGCCTGTTGCTCGCCGGTTTCGGTGGACCGCACGGCCCACGGGTTCAACAATAGCATCGGCCGTTCGAGCGTGTTGCCGGGGTACTTCCTTTGCCCCCGTCGATCCAGCACGTACCGATACTCGTCGCCGATGTTGCGACCCGTGAGGTAAACCGACTCCGCATGACCGGGTTCCATGCCATCCAGTTCAGCGGCGCGGACTTTGCCCAGGTTGGCGAACGCGGAGAACGCCGGCCGGTACCGCGTGGCAAACAGGTGGACCCGCGTGAACGCGGACGTGTTCCGCAACTGGATCGTCACCGTGTCCGCGTCCGCCACGATGCGCTCAATCTGCACGGGTGGTAGCGCCGCACGCTGCATGTGGCGGACTTTGCCTAGGATCGAACCGGCTTCGTCCGCACCCGCAACCACGCGGATTCGGATCCGCTCGCCGCTGCGTTTCAGCCACAAATCGTAATCGCCCGCTGGCAAGTTCAGTTCGATCAAACCGTCACGGATCATGATCGCTTGGAACAGGTCAGCGCGGACCGTTGCACCTTGGACATCGAACAAGGCGAACTCGTCGCGGGTCGGTTCGGCGGCGTTGCCAAGGTACGGTAACAGAATCTTCTCGCCCGCTTTGGCGTGAACCAGTTGGCGGTACGTGTGGTGGTCCGTGGGCAGGGTCCAGGTATGCGCCGTTCCTTCCGGACCCGTTGCGGTCACTGTGATGATATCCGCGAGTGACCCGAGATTCACGCGGCCTTGGGCGTCCGACTTCAGCGTGACGGTGACGGGTTGGCGGAACTCCCGGTGCTTGAGCGCCACGTGAACCGCCCGATCCGGCTTCGCTTCGCCACTGCGGCCCAACACTTCGATGACGTAGTCCGCACCGAACTGGGCGAAGTGCAAATCTTCGATCTTGTCGGTGCGATCGATCGCATTCAGGGCAAAGTTTTTCGTCGTGCTCACGTCCACGAGTTTGTTGTCACTGAGGCTCTTGATCTTGGCCGTCAGGGTGACGGTCAAACTCGCCAACCGGCTCGGGACGCGGATTTCATGGGTGGTTTCACGGTCTTCAAATAGCTTCACGTCACCGACTTCAACCGACGTCGGAATCCCGGCGTTGTCCACCGACGTGATGCGTAATCGCACGTCGTCGAGCAGCTTGACGGACACCGGCTTGTCGTTCAAGAACACGGCGGGGCGAATCAGGACTTGGACGATCTTCTGCGTCAGTAACGACTCCCGGTCGATGTGAATCCCCGCATTCAGCCGATAGATTTCGGTTTTGTGGTCGAGAAAATCCAACGACGAAAACTCCCCCCGGCTCAGCACGATCGGGCGCCGTCCCGGCGTGGCGCTGAACGGCACCGTGATCGTGCCGTCCTTGTTGGCCCGATATTCCTGGCCGTTCAACCAGAGCATGGCGTCCGGTACTTTCTGGTTCGTCTCGTCCACGACGGTCACGACCTGCCCGGCGGTGCCCGGCGTCACCACGGGGTGCAATCGTCCCTTGCGAATCAGTGCCCGGCTACTCTTACCACCGCCGATAAAGTCGATGACATAGACGCCCGGCTTGGTGATATCCGGGAACGCGAACTGACGCCCGACACGGCGCAACGGCGCCTCAGGGTAGGGGTTCGCCGTCTCGGAATTGGCCACGAGACCGTCCAGGTTGATGTCCGTGTCCACCTCGCGTTGTAGGGTCCGGTAGACGGTGCGGGTGTTGATCTCGAACACCTTCACCAACAAGTTCGGCACGTTCTTCACGACCAGGTCGAGCTTCACCACTTCGTCGGCAGCGAACTCGGTCTTGTTGGTTGGCGCGAAGTCGATGTCGATGCGGTCCTTGATCGCTCGGAACAGGTCCGGCGGCAGTTGCGACGCAATCACCTCGGCATCACCCAGGCCGTTTTCGATCTTCGTTTCGGCGAACAGGTGCTTCAAATACGTGTCGTTGATGTACGTCTCGAATTCCTGATACCCGGTCGCTTCGAGGAAGAAGTGCCGCAGGTAACTCCGGACCAATTCTTCATCCGTGCCGATGCGCGGGAGCAACGTGACCGGCGTGTAGTCGGCGTTGAGGTCGGCGGGGAATTGACGCGATTCCCCGCGTTCCAGCCACTTCGCGGCCATGTACGGCTGGTGCCGGGGGAGTTTCAAATACGCCAGGAACCGACCCTTGTCAAAGAGTCCTTGGGCGCGATCGAAGGCCAGCCGGTGATAGAGAATGTGCGCTTTGAGGGCGTTGTGCGACGGCGCCAGCCGATCAACGAACCGTTGCAGCCGGTCCAGGTACGCCTTCGTGAGCGCCCGATCGCGTTTCCAATCGTCGTCCGCACCGGGGTGGAGTTTCGGCAAATAGGCGTTCACGAACGGCGTTTGGTTGAGCACCTCCGGCTTCAATTTCAGCAGGTCTTCAAGCTGCACCAGCGTCATCAGGCCGTGAACCGGGTACGCGCCGAACCCCTGCGGGTGCGGCTCCTTCATGTCCTCGGCGACAAGTTTCGGCAGGTTGGCGATGTCCGGGCGGGTGAGCCGTTGCAGCAGATTACGCCGCTTCTCCCACGTTATTTCGGCGCCGGCGAGCCAGTCCAACGCCACGTCTTCAAAGTTATCCAGGTTTTGCCAACTGGCGAGCGAGTGCGTGCGAAGCGTGTCACGGCTGATCGTCTTGGGGTCCAACTGGGTCGGCAAATTGGGCGGCACGCCGAAGAGTTCCTTCTGGTGGTCGAACCGAATCCCGAGCTTATTGCGAATGAATTCTAGCGTCTTCTGCGGGTCTTTGTCGAACGTCAACAGCCGGTGCCGCGTCTGCAATTCCGTCAGCCGCGGCGTCTGGCCGAACCGCTCCAACCACGGGCGGGTTTGCTCCACGAACGTCTCGTACTGCTCCGTATTGAGGGCGTGCAGGCCGTGGTAGTAGTAGAAATCTTCGGTGCCCGGAATGAGTTGCTTCAAGCTCGCCGTGCGGTCCTTGGTTAGCGCGAACGCTTCAATAAACCCGACGTCCGCTGCGCGTGTCGATGGCGTCATCACAACTCCCAAGGCCAACGTGGCCACAACCAATGGACCGGCCAAATGCCACAATCGAGATGTCATCGAACGCCCTCCCACAACCGGATCACCACGCCAGACGCAGCGCAGTGCATCATCAGAAGAGTAGACGACATCTAGCTTACAATAGTTGAGCACGTCACTGTAACGACTTGGTCACAGCGCCTGAAGTTGCATCGACGTAGTGTCTACTTCTTCCGTGCGATCGACTGAATCATGATCGGCGGTTTCAATACCTGTCCGTCGGCGGTGGACTTCTGGATTGCACGAACGACATTCATGCTTTTCACAACACGGCCGAACGCGGCGAAGCCTTGCCCATCCGGGTTTCGTTTGCCGCCGAAATCCAGTTCCGGTTGATCGCCGACACAAATGAAGAAGTCCGACGTGGCGGTATCCGGACCGTCACGGGCCATTGAAATCGTGCCATTTAAGTGAGTCATTTTCGTACCCCGCGTCCGTTCCAACTTGATGACGGGGAAGTCCTTCTTCTCCTTTTCGGGATGAACTCCTGCCTGAATCACTTCTATCTTTACGGCATTGTCAGGCTGATTACCCGGCGTCACGGTTCGGTGAAACCGTCCAGCATCGTAATGGTTGGCATCCACATAACGGAGGAAATTGGCTGTCGTAATTGGTGCGTTCTTGTCGTCGAGTTCGACTTCGATCTCGCCTTTCTCTGTTTTGATTATCACGACCACGGGTTTGTAGTCGTCCTCGATTGCAAGGATCGGGACAGACAGAACGAGAAGCAGGAAGAACGCGCGCAATATCATTTTCGCCTCTCGTGTTGCGTGACAGAAAATCATCCTCAGCATTGGCAGGCAAGCCACGTACTGAGGACGAATACCCTTAGGACATGGCCATCGTGACGGTTTTCACTTCGGTGTACAGGTTCAGTGCGTACTGCCCGAGTTCACGACCGATGCCGCTCATCTTGAACCCGCCGAACGGCGCGGCCGCGTCGAACACGTCGTAGCAGTTGACCCACACCGTGCCCGCTTTCAGGCGATGGGCAATGGCGTGGGCTTTCTTAACGTCGCGCGTCCAGACGGCGGCGGCGAGGCCGTAGAACGTCTTGTTGCCACGATCGACGACTTCGTCGGCGTTCTTGAATTTCAAGATGCTCATGACCGGCCCGAAGATTTCCTCCTGGGCGATCTTCATCTCATCCTGCACGTCGGCGAACACGGTCGGCTGCACGAAGTAGCCATCACTTCCCGATCTCGCCCCGCCACTGACCAGTTTCGCGCCGTCGGCTTTGCCATGCTCGATGTACCCCAAGATGCGGTCCATTTGTTCTTGACTCACTTGCGGACCTTGTTCGGTGGTCAGGTCGAACGGGTCGCCGATTTTTCTGGCTTTGGTCTTCGCGCTGATTTTGTGGACGAACTCGTCGTACACCTTTTCTTCGACGAACAGACGCGACCCAGCAACACAGCATTGCCCCTGATTGAAGAAGAGTCCGAAGTAGGCCCCTTCAATGGCCGCGTCCAGGTCGGCATCCGCGAAGACGACGTTGGGCGACTTGCCACCTAGTTCGAGGCTGACCCGTTTCAGGTTGCTGTTCGCGGCGGCGGTCATCACGATTTTGCCGGTGGACGTTTCGCCGGTGAAGGCGATCTTGTCCACGTCCATGTGCGAGGCCAGCGCTGCGCCCGCCGTAGGCCCATAGCCGGGCACCACGTTGATGACGCCGTCCGGGAAGCCAACATCTTGGGCGAGTTGTGCGATGCGCAGGGCTGTGAGGGGTGTTTGTTCCGCAGGCTTCAGCACGACGGTGTTGCCGCACGCCAGGGCCGGACCCCACTTCCACGCCTGCATGAGCAGCGGAAAGTTCCACGGGATAATTTGCCCGACGACGCCGATCGGTTCGTGCCGGGTGTAGCAGAAGTAATTTCCGCTGAGTGGAATCGTCTGGCCCACGATCTTGTCCGCCCACCCGGCGTAGTACCGATAGCATTGCATCGTAAGTGGGAGATCGGCGGTCAACGCTTCCGTGATCGGCTTGCCGTTGTCGAGGGTTTCAAGAGCGGCGAGTTCTTCTTGGTGTGACTCGATCGCGTCCGCGAGTTTGTGCAGCAGCCGCCCCCGTTCGGCCCCGCTCATCCGCGACCACGGGCCGTGTTCATAGGCCTTTCGCGCCGCTTTGACGGCCAAGTCGATGTCGGCTTTGTCGCCTTCGGCAACGTGGCAAATCGTTTGCCCGGTGGCGGGGTTCAAGGTCGCAAACGTCTTGCCAGAAACGGCATCGAGCCATTTCCCGCCAATGAAGAGTTTCTGATTCGCCACCTTGGGGGCGGAATGTTTTTGCTTCGGAGCAGTCGCAATTGCGGTCATGGGAGAGACCTCGGGGGAGGGAGTTGAGAAACAACCAAGCTCGAATACCTGCGGCCATTCTCCGCTTCCCGTGTGATGAGTCAAGGAGTTTGCAGGACGCCAAAACATTGGCGATGACATTCCGAATTGACCTGGGCCGCCTTGGAATCGTCGGGAACAGACTTTCCTGCGATGCCAAAGACCTTACCATATACAGCGTTGGAAACTTTCGGGAGTGTTTGCACAACTGGTGTTGGCCCAGGTCTTCAAAACCTGTGGGGGGTGTGAACAACGCTCCCAGTGGGTTCGATTCCCATACACTCCCGCTTATGTTTAGCAGGACGACGCAGGCAGAAGTCCCACACTCTGGTCTACCACGATACGGATCAGTAACCGTTCCCTGTAACGTTCGAGTCTCACGCCATCAGCAAGCCGCTGAGTGCCAACATTGACAAGTTCCGTTGGAGGCCGACCTGAAAATCGGCTTCACTTGGACGGTGATCGACCGGGAAACTGGCATAAACTTCCGCCGCAATCTCGTCGATGGTGCGGGTGCCGTCGAGCAGTTGCACTAGTAGCCGACTCTGGGGGTCATCGAATTGAACTCGCATGTGAAGCAAAGTTGTGGCATGACTCGCGTCCGTCAACTGGACGCGGGCCAGGGGGCTGGACACCGGGCGTTCGGAAATCGCTGTGACGTAAGCGGGGACGTGGCCCTTCAGCAACACCAGTCCGGTGGTCCAAGCGACTACCAGTTCGCTTAGCAATTCCTCGATCTCGCTCTCTGTAAAACTGTCCCGATTGAGTTTCTGTTGGGTGAGTTGGAGGAGTTTCGGGAACGAGATTCGTTGCGGTCGGCACTCGGCCAGCACAACCATCGCGGCTTTGGCCAGCACGGTTGCGTAGACGACGTAGCTCGACTCTGTCTGGAACTTCATGGGGGTGTTGGGCGATAAATCGACCGTGTCGAACCCGGCGTTCCCCGTGAGGTACAACTCCCGAATCGCGGACGGATTTGGTGTCCCCCGCTGGTGATGCGGGTCTTGAGTGATGATGGATTGCCGGAAGCGGCGGACCGTGGCGAAGTCGTAGTATTGCTCGCGCCGTTCGGGGTTGTGAACGGCGAGGGTGTGCAAATACTTCGCCGCTTCGGGTGGCAAATCGCCGTTGCCCATCGAGTGCGGTTCGGCCTCGGCGACAAACTTCAAACCGTGTTCCGCAATGTGCGTCACGAACTGATGGAAGTAGACCGGGTCGTTCACGTCGGCCAGATCGTCGTGAAACAGCACGTCTTCGCGGCGACTGTTCAGAACCATGACAATGTCGCTATCAAACAACCCCGGTTCGGCCCCCTCCGGGAGTTGCCGACTGATCCGGACGAACTCGGCCAGTTGCTTAGCTTGGTCGATTTTTTGCTGCGGCTCGTCGATCCCCTGAATGTGGTACTTCATCATCTCCCAAAGCATCTGCCGCGTGTAGCTGCCGGGGTACGTGTTGTAACTCACGCAAGCCACGCCGTGCGGAGACAACGCCCGGCGAATCAGCGCCAGCATCGCATTCCGAATGGGGACCGGAATCCAGGAGTAGATGCCGTGAGCGAGGATGTAATCGAACGGCTTGCTCGGGGGTTCCCAGGTTGCAATGTCGGCCACTTCGAGGTGGATATTCTTCAACCCTACTCGCTCGATGAGTTGGTTGCCGCGTGCGACGGCCTCCGCGGAAAAATCAATGCCGATGAACGTGGCATCGGGCATCGACACCGCACACGCGACCAAGTGCATCGCTTCGCCACAGCCGATTTCGAGTACCCGGCAACTGCCGACGGGCGGTGCCGCAACACCGAACATCCGGGCCACGGCATGAAGATGGCTGGGGTGGGCCAGCACCCGAGGGACCGTCGGGTAGGACACCACGTCGTAGCTGTTAGTCATGGGTTCTCCGGATGAAATTCGATGCGATTTACTTCAGCCATTTGTCGGCGTACTTCAAGTAGGTTTCCCAATCGGGCGGACCCATCGCGTGCTTGCCGGGGCGAATCCAGTAGCCGAGCCGACTATCGACTAGCTTGTTTTCGTCCGGGAAACGGTCTGTGGTTAGCCCTTCAACGCCGAGAAGTTTGTAGACCGGCGTTGCGGCTTTCAACATCTCAAACTGGCCGGGTGGGTCGGCCCAGACATCGTCGGTGGCGTTCGTGAACAGCACGGGGCGAGGGGCACACAGTGCAACCAGGCAGTGCTGATCGAACGGCAACTTATCGGTGGCGTCGTTGAACTGCTTGAAACTGGTGCTGAACCAGTGCGGGAAGGCGGTGTTGATGCGGGGAACGGGTTCACTCTTGGGGTTGGTGCGCCGGTTGGGGGCGGTCCCGCCACACCCCGCTTGGCTCGGAATCGCCACGGCAATGCGCTCATCGAACGCAGCGGCCACGAGGACAGTTTTCCCCAACCGCGAGTGCCCAACTGCGGCAATCCGCTTCGCATCAATCTCAGGCATCGTAACTAAATAATCAATCGCCCGATGAATCCCCCACGCCCACGCCATGACGGTGGCCGTGGCGTTCGCGGTCTGCTTCCCGTCCGGTACCGGCATCGCCACCTCTGCCAACCCGCCACGAATCTTCGGGTTGTCCGGGATGATGTCGCCGCAATAGACGGTGGCAACGGCATAGCCGCGATCAACGATCGTCTCCAGCGGCCACGTGTCCATTTGCTTGCCGCGACCTTCTGCAGTGGCTTTGGTGGCAACCACACCGGGGTAGCGGTCCGGCATCCAGCCTTCGGGCAGGTGAACCTTCTCATCGAGCGTTAGCAGGTGGTTGCCGCCGAAGTTCAAGCCCACAAACACTGGCATTGCGCCTGACGTTTTATTCGGGGTCACGACCAGCAAGTAAAACGGCGGAGCCGTTTGACTCACGGTCACCGCAATTTCCCGCAACGTCGCTTTGCCGCCGAACGCCTGCTTGTCTTCGTGAACTATTTTGCCGGCCACGGTCACTTTTGCAGTCGGGTAACGGCCGTACATCAGGTCTTGGAACAGTTCCTTCAACTCCGGTTTTCGCTTTGTTTGCCACGCTTCTTTCGTGGTGACCGGGGTGCCGTCGAACATCACGAGTGGGTCCGGTAACTCCGGGCGGTTTGGCAGTTTGTCAAACCGCAACGCTTCCGGGTCGATCCCCCACGACAACGGGGCCATCACGAATACTCCGAACAGGCAGACGAGAAGCAAACGCATACGAACACCGGGGAAGAGGTTGGCAAGCAGAATACATTTCACCACGAATCACACGAATCAGACGAATCAGACGAATGAAATCCGGATTGCGAAGAATTGTTTGGATGCTGATCCTTCCCACTCACCAGTTTGTTGAGAATGATTCACTCCATCTTATTCGTCCGATTCGTGTGATTCGTGGTGAACATGTCACGTCGGTTTCTCGACCGTCACGAATTCTTTGATGCCCAGGCGGGTTTGGTGGCCGTCGAATGTGCCGCCGTTGGCGGTCTTGCCTTGGAAGTAGTCCTTTTGCCAGCCGCGTTTCACCACGTCCGGGTCGAGTGCCTTCAGGCCCGTTAGGAACCCGCGCCGGCTCGCTTCCCACTCGCTGTACTTGGCGTGCAGTTCCGGGTTTGTGTTCAGGCGAGCGAGATGCGGGAGTAGCGTTTCGGTGAACCCGCGTGGGATCGGCACGAGCATACAAATCGGCTCGCCCTTCTCGAACTGGACCCACTCGTTGGTGCGGGTCATCTTCCAGTTCATGGTGAACGTGGACGACGCCCAGTCCGTTTCCACGACGCCTTCGAGGGCTTGCACGCCGTCCTTGGGCCAGTTGCTTGGCCCCTTCACCCACAGGTTGATGCCCAGCGGTGTGCGGAATAAATACGGGACTGAAAACGTCACGACCCCGCTGCCGAAGTGACTGGAAATTGTCGGATCCCCAATGCCGTCATCGAAGCGAATTTCGAGATCTTTCGGCGCCGCGCCGCCGTACCAGAAAACACGAAAACTCGTCGGGCAGGTCATAAACCAACCGTTCTGGTTCGCAATGTTCAGCGGCAAGCAGCGGTACGGGTGCCGTTGGTTCGCGGCGTCCATCCAGGCCCGTTCAATGGGGGCCGCTTGCAGGCCGACCGTGACGTGGTCGTAGATCTGGTACGCCGTCAACGTTAAATCGTCTGGCATGTTCCCTCCGTGATTCCGAGTGCCGACCGTTCCACGGCTTGGGAGCGGCCACCAAAAGCCCGTCCGTTGCCGCCCTTCTCGTCGGCTTGCCGCAACGAGAGTTGATACAACTTTTCGCCGTTCGGCGTCGGATAGTTCCCGGTGATGCACGCCCGGCAAAGGCGATTTTCTGGCAAGTCGATGCAGCGGGCAATCGCCTCCAGTGGCAAGTACGCCAAGCTCGTGGCGCCGAGAACCTTGGCCATCTTCTGTTGTTCGGCCCGCGTGGGAATGTCGCCGGCCATGTGTTTCGGGGCGAACAGTTCGGTGACTTGAGACATGTCGATGCCGTAGAAACATGGGGCCACGATGGGCGGGCAGGCCACCCGAACGTGGACTTCGCTCGCTTCGCCTTGGTCCTTGATGAACCCGAGTAGCGTGGCGAGTGTGGTACTACGGACAATCGAATCTTCGACGAGAATGACCCGCTTGCCCTTCAACACTTCCTTCAGCGGCGTGAACTTCACTCGCACTTTGTCCGCGCGCTTGGAGGCTTCAATGAAGGTGCGGCCCACGTAGCGGTTGCGCATCAGCCCTTCAAAGCACGGGATGCCGAGCGCGTAAGCCATGCCGTCGGCGGCGGCTTTGGCGGTGTCCGGAACGGGGACGACGATGGTGTTGCCGTCGTCGAGTTCCTCTTCGGAGATGATGTTCAACTGCCGTTCCAGCTTCGCCAGTTCATTCCCCAGCTTGGTGCGGGTCAAGTACACGCTGCGTTCGTCCAAGGTGCTGGCGACGTTGGCGAAGTAAATCCACTCGAAGAAACAGTGCGCCGTAGACTTTGATTCCGCGAACTGGTGGATCGACATCTTCCCCGGTTGGACGTGGATCATTTGCCCCGGTTGCAAGGAATGAACGGTGCGGAAGCCCAGGTTCTGCAACGCCACGCTTTCGCTAGCCGCACCGAACACGCCGCCCTCGACGGCATAGCACACCGGCCGCAGCCCGAGCGGGTCACGGAGCACGACCAGTTCACCCATCGCGTTCAGGAAAACGATGTTGTACGAGCCATCTAACTTCTTGCTCAGCCGCGTGAACACATCGACCAGATCGGGCCGGGTATCGCCCTGCAGTTCGCGGCCGATCAAGTGCATCAACACTTCGGTGTCGTTGTTCCGGGTGAGGTGGTAGTCGCCGAGGGATTCGATTTCGTCCTGGAGTTGCTTCAAGTTCGCCAAGTTGCCATTGAACCCGAACGCGAACCACTTCCACTTGCAGCCGTGCCGCCGCTCGAACGGCTGGGCATAGGTTCGCGTTGCGGGGCCACTGGTGGCGTAGCGGGTGTGACCAATGACCGCCCGCCCGGCGTTCTCGCGCATGATCTTGTCGAACTTGTCCTTCTGGCTCATCCGAAACGCTTCGGCGACCAAGCCGACTTCTTTGTACGTCTCCAGCAGTTGTTCCCGACCGGGCATCAACGTGGACATGCCCGCTGCCAGTTGCCCCCGGTTCTGCAGATCGACCAGCATTCGCGGCATCAGTGTGTGGATTTGGTCCGGCACTTGGTCCGGGTCGTTGCCCCAGACACTGGACTTGATGTTCGGGTTGAAGTGATAGAGTGCCGCGATCCCACACTCATGCTTCAAGTCCGCCATAGCATCGCCGCCTCTGTATGTGACCAAGGGGGTACAGAGGAACTATAGGTATCGCGGAAGTAAACCGGAAGACGAACGGGTGCGTTTCGGGTTTAGCTAATTTCTATGGGAGGAACCGAAACTCGCCCCAACCACTGCTTCAAAACGCTGCGACCCCTGTCGGGGTCGTAGAAATGTGGGATGCCGTTACCTGGGGTGTCGCTGCGCTCAACCCCAGGCTAATCGCTGCAATCCCTTCAGGATAACAAACAAAACCGAGTCACCCCTTCGATCGCTAAGGCACGTCGAAGCATCCCGGTAGGGATGTCAGCCATTAGCCTAGGGTTGAGCGCAGCGACACCCCAGGTAGGGTCACCCGCCCATGCCAACGCATCCTGAAGGGATGCCAGCAATTAGCCTGGGGTTGAGCGCAGCGGCACCCCAGGCGTTCCTCCGCGTGTCACCGAGATTTTTCACTGATCTCCACTTGACCCCTGGCCACGTTATTCCCGCCAACCATTGCTTCAATTTTGACATCGTCGATGAACACGGTGCCGATGCCGGTGAGGGCGAAGGTCATGGAGATTTTCCCGCTCGGTGGAACACGCCGGTAGAGGTGGTACTGCCGCCACTTCGGTTGATGGCTGATCCGCACACCAAGTGGTTCACCGCCCGCGCTATCGAAGATGACCACACCGTCGGCGGAGGCTTGAATCGGCGTCGGGACTTTCACCCAGAAGCTGACCCGCACGAGGCTACCCGGTGCGAAGTCGTTGGGCGGGCTGTCCACGGCCAGAATCGCACGCTCCAGGGCTTGGGTGGCGGCTGCGCGGGTGCCATCTTTTTCCGTTTCGGGCTTATCAGCAATGCTCAATCGTAGACAGTGCTGGCCCAATTCCGGCTTACGGGTGTCCTGCGGTTGCGGGGCCACACGGAGTGGGGCGTTGCGGATTGGTCGCACGATCGGTGGTGGGACGGGTTTGTCTTCGATGCCGCCCATCGACGTGTTGACGATGGCAGCGACGCCATCAACGCTGTCGAGGATCGACTTGCGGACCTTCCATCCCCCCGGCAGCGAATCGACGGCAGCCCCTGCTTCGGGCGCCGGTTTGCTCAGTTCAAACCCGCCGTGGGCAAAGCCATTACCCGCGAGTCTCGAACACCCGACTTCCTTGGCAAACTGCCAGTGTTGTGGCAGCGAATAGAAGCTGACCGCGAACGGGCTGGCGGTCGGAATGTCGAGCGTTTCCGTGGCCTTCTGCCAATCGGCCCGCATGAGAACTCGTAACGGTCGCAATGCGCGCCGGGACTCGCGGTAGGCTTCATACCACTGCTTGTACTCGGCGTACTTTGCCGCACAGTCGATGTGTTCTTTCGCTTGGCAGAACAAGTCCGCCGTCTCGGGAATCTCCGGGCCACCCGCGAGGATGATGTTCTGGTGGGTTTTCATCGTCTTTTCGTACTGCTCAATCGCCTGCTGATGTGCCCACTTGGAAGCGGTTTCGCCACTGCGGAACCGGGTGTGATCCTGCCAACGAACCACTTTGCCGTTCACCCCGAGATCAGTGGTGAACACGATCGCCGCCGCCGTGTCGAATTCGGGGATCGTGAGTTCCCAGCCGTTCGCCACCCGCTTCACTAGCTGCATTTGTTCAATCCCCGCTGCGGTGATTCGCCAAGGAATTGAGCCTTCCGGGATTCTCCCCACATTGATGACGAGGTTCGGCACTACCGCTTGTGAGGGGCAGTACTGGGCACCCGCCCCGAGCCACACGGGCATCACGATGAGTTCTTTCGGCCCGCGAATGATGGCGGCTTGGACACTCGGGTCGCTGGTCCCAACCCAGACGGCCGGATCTTGGGCGGCGAACAGGACCGGCTTCAGCATGTCGATTTCGGCGTTGATGAGCGCGATTTCCAGCAACCGATCGCGGCCGTTGTGCGTGTCCTTCGACAAGTATTTATCCGACCAGAACCCTAGCCCGCGACACCCCGCCGCGATGCTGAGGTACGTGAGGATGCGAATCTGTTCGGGGTGTGGCCCGATCGGATCGGTGAATTGATCCACGTCCGGTTTGCCACAAAGCTGCGTGACGTACCAATCGGGCAAATGGGTTTGCACCCAGGTCCACATCAACTTGCCGGGCGAAACCAAGGCCCGGCGTTGGTTCATCCAATCTTTGTAAGCCCCCATTTCGAGGCTCGAAAACAGCGGCCAACGGTGCGCACCGACCGCGTTGACGTACTTCGTGTAAGACGAATACCCGTCCCACAGGTCCACCGCCCGTGGCCGTCGCGGGTCGTAAGTTCGGACGATTTCGGACGCCCGAATCACCCGTGGTAAATCCTCCGCCGTGCGACCGCCGCCGAAGTCCCACATTAGGACTGCGTCCCCGGCCAAGAACTTTCGCAGGTAGGCGGCCACGGCTGTGGCATCCTTCTCCAGTGTGGCGGGGTCCGGGCGTTTCGGTTTGCGGCCGTCCCACTCGGCTGCCGGTAACGGCAGAGTCGGGACGATCCAAAAGCCGTGCCGAATCGCTTCGTCGATCGTTGGCGTCGAGGTTTCGTTCGGGAACCAGATCGTGTTGAATTGCGCATCCCGGAGTGTTTTGAGTGGCGTATCCGAGTGACGAACCGCGAGCATGAAGAAGGGTTCGCCGTCCACGAGAATCTGGGCGTCAGAGAACTCGACCGGCACCGTCTTTCCAGTGGCTTGTTCTTTGCGCCCGGTCGTGGCCCCTGGCGTTCGCCCGCCGGGCAACATGAGAGGGGTCCAATCGGGGCGTATTGGGCCGACTTCAAGGTCATCAATCCAAACTTCGCTGACCCCGGTTCCGGAATAGACGTTCAAGACAATCCGGTCGATGTACGCATCCGTCGGATCGACCGCACGCCCCAAGCGTGCATGTAACACCGGCATATGCTTGCGAAACGCTTCGATCGGATCGCCGAAGCCGAGCGCCTGCCACTGGCGAACTTTGTCGTAGGTTTCGCCGGGGATCAGCGTCGTGAGCGGTGAGTCCGGATTCTTGGGGTCTTTTTCCTTCGGCAACACGACCCGCGCTTTGACCTGTACCCCGGCCCGATAAGACTTGACGTTCACTTTGGCCACGAGTTGCTCGGTCAGCGGCGCGGGCGGGCACTCGTAGTAATAATGCACGAACTCTTTATCCGCCGCGCCACCGGGTGGGTTCGCTTCGATTTTGACGTACTCGGAAGTCATCGCGCTCTTGTGGTGTTCCGCCGAGATTTTGTGGTCCTTCTCGGCGAACGCGATGTTGGCATCGCCCTTCAGGAAGAACGTCTCTTTGGCCGAAAAGCCGTTGCGGTGAATCTGGGATTGCACGGGTTGCGGCGGCTGGCCCATCGCCGCGAGAACCGCCACGAGACACAACACAACTGCTGGGGCGACAAACCGAATCCGCATACCCCGGCCTCCCTGCAAACAAAACCGAACCATTCACAATGGGCGGGGTATACCCCACCCGCCCAACCTGCGGAAGACGAACTCGAAACTATCTGGGAATCAAGTGGCGTGTGAGAACAAAGGCCGGTAATATCATCTGAGTTCCCAGAAACTTTTCTGACCTGGACCTGTCATGAACCCCACCGACCTGCGCATCGTGATGTTCGCACTCCGCGATCATATCGTTGACCCGGTTCAACTGGCGGAAGCCGCCCTAAGTTGGTCGCCGACGAACGGTCCCCTATTGCAGCACTTGCGCGATAACGGCGTCTTGAATGACGAACAACTGCGTCGGCTTACGGAATCCTTGGACGATACCCCGGTCGAGATTAGCAATCAGTTGATTTCAACGCTGACCCATCAATCGGTCATCAATGATGCCGCAATCACATCGCAAAGTACCAAACGAGATGGTTCCTCGGTGGTGTTGGGTGACAATGACGAAACCCGGTTGTTTACCCGCAATGAAGACCCTGCACCGAGTCATATGAGTCCGCCCACAGGTGGGCGGTATGTACCGATTTCATTCCACCGGAAGGGGGGACTCGGGCAGGTCTGGCTGGCTCGGGATACCTTGCTCGGACGGGAGGTCGCACTCAAAGCCATCCGCCCGGATCGGCGCGACACCCCAAACGCGGTGGGCATGTTTACGAATGAAGCGCAGTTAACGAGTTGCCTCGAACACCCCTGTATTGTGCCGCTTTACGATTACGTCCCTGAGTCCAAGGGAAACGGCCCGTGGTACGTGATGAAATTCGTATCCGGCCAAACACTTCACGAAGCGACGCAAGTTTATCACAATCGGCGAAAGGCCAAGGACACGAAACCGCTCGATTTGGTCGTCCTTCTTGATGCGTTTTTAAGCGTCTGTCGAGCCGTCGCATTTTCCCACGATCGTGGCGTCTTGCACCGGGATTTGAAGGGACAAAACGTCATCTTGGGAAAGTTTGGCGAGGTGTTTCTACTCGACTGGGGCCTAGCAAAGCAGTTGAAATTGCAACCGGACGGCACCCCGAATCCGTACTTGCTCGATCCGAACCAGCTTGATTCCGTGTCGGGCACAGTCATGGGGACGCCGGCCTTCATGTGTCCGCAAGTCGCGGCCGGCCAACATGCCACGACGTTGTCCGACGTTTATGGCCTAGGTGCCATCCTGTATTCGATCCTGACGGGTTACTCCCCGGCACAGAATACCGTACCGCAAAATGTATTTCAGCAATTGGCGCCGAGTGACCCGACCCACCCGCAATCGTTGAATCCGGGTTTGTCAACGGCCCTGGCGGCGATCTGTTTGAAGGCCATGTCTTACAAGCCCGAAGACCGTTACGCTTCAGCCAGCGACTTGGCAACCGATGTCCGCAGTTGGCTTGCGGATGAACCCGTTGTTGCCTACCCGGATTCGGTGACCCAGAGGGCCGCGAGATGGGCCAATCGCCATCGAACTTCCGTGTTAACGACGGCGGGGGTGCTGATAACGGCACTCTTCGCGTCACTCGTGACAGTTGCGCTGGTCTGGCAGGAACAGAAAGCGACGGCGGCGGCGTTGGTTCAATCCGACAAGAACTTTGACAGAGCCGAGGCCGAGCGAACTCAAGCCGAAGAAAATAGAAACACAGCGTTATTGATCGCTAAGGAGATGGCGGGTCAAGTGACTGAAATTGAAACAGGGCGTGCGACGACCGAGGTGATCGACGGCCAACGGCGTGAAGCGATCAGCAAAGCGATCAACGGCTTGCAACGGTTACAAGTCCAACTACCGGATGATACCGTATTGCAACAACAACTCGGCGAACTCCATCGCTACGCAGCCGATAGCGCGCGGTTAATGAATCACACGAAAGCCGCTGAAGTTTCGTACCTCGCGGCAATCAAGATTTGGGAATGTTTGATTGCCGAGTTCCCCGACAACGCGGCTGTTCAAAGTTCGCTCGCGGCGACGTTGTACGATTTCGCGGCCATGCAGAGTCGTCTCGGCCAACTCGAACGCGCGGGAAAAAACTTAGATCGCGCTGAACGCCTGATGACTTCGGCGCAGAATATCGGCTTACCGGAAGCGACCTACGCACGGACAATGGGCACCGTTCTGTTTGAATGGGCAGCCGTACATCGGTTGCGGGGTGAACACGACCAAGCCCGAGAGAAATCACGACTCGGCGTCAAGTTGTATCAGAGCTTACAAGACGATCACACCGACATCAGTCAACAGGTTCTGCACAAGATGCTACTGGCTGCTGGCTTAAAAGAGGTTGCAGTCACGCACCGGACGACCAACCAATTGACTGAGGCGTTGACC
>JAYVXO010000063.1:0-21097 GCA_043785105.1 Fimbriiglobus sp. | reverse complement strand
CCCCACGGGTTGCGCAACCCGTGGGGGTCAACCCCACGGCTCGTAGGAACTCACTTTGAACCGCTCGCGGTATAGCTTGCGTTCGATCTTGTGAGTGTGCGCACCCTTGCGGTTGAAGCCCACGCTTTTGCGGTAGAATCCGGTATGATTACGAACGCAGTCCGAGGCGGCTGTTTCTTCAGGATTAAGGAGTGGCAATGAACCGAACGACAGGGCTAATCGCCATTGGCATGGTGACCGTCGGCGCGTTGGTCGGTGTTGTGATGTCCATTCAAGCGCCTGCAACGACCGCCCGTGCCCCGTCGCCCCAAGAGAAGCAAGATGCGTTCGCGGCGGATCGGCTGCCTGCGATTGATCCGGAAGACCCGGTGCCCCGCGATAAATTTGCCGCCGATCGTGGCGCGAAAGCAGCGGACTTGAAGACCTTCCCGATTGACGGCGACCGGGCCATGAAATACCTGAAGCAACTCTGCGACATCGGCCCGCGTGTCAGCGCGAGTGTCGGGATGGCGAAGCAACAGGCGATCATCATCAAGCACTTCGAGGGGTTCGGCGCGAAGGTGGCGAGGCAGGAGTTCAAAGCGAAACAACGGTCCCAAAAGAACGAAGTCCCGATGACGAACCTCGTCATCTCCTGGTTCCCGGACCGCAAAAAGCGCGTCATCATTTGTAGCCATTACGACACCCGCCCTTCAGCCCACGAAGAACCCAAGCGCGAAGCGTGGAACAAGCCGTTCGTCAGCGCCAATGATGGCACGGGGGCCGTCGCACTGATGATGGAACTGGCCCATCACTTGAAGGACTTCCCCACTAGCGTCGGTCTCGATTTCGTGCTGTTTGACGGCGAAGAATACATCTTCGACATGGGCGTGCCCTCGGTGCGCGAGGGGGACGAATACTTCTTCGGATCGAAGCACTTCGGCGCGGAGTACACCAAGGCGAAGCAACGACTGCCGTTCCGCTACGAAGCCGCAATTCTGCTCGACCTTTGTTGTGGTGAAAACGCCCGCCTCGCCGTCGAAGGTTACTCCTGGGCGTTCGCCCCGCAACTGGTGAAACAAGTCTGGGACACCGCCGCCGCCATCGGCGCGAAGTCGTTCGTATTCGAGCAAGGCTTCCACCGCGCGATCCAAGTGCAAGACGACCACCTCGCCCTCAACGAAGCCGGCATCCTCGCCATCGACATCATCGACTTCGACTACGCCCACTGGCACATGCTAAGCGACACCCCCGACAAAGTCTCCCCCAAGCAAGTGGTCGAAGTCAGCAACGTGCTGTTGGCTTGGCTGCAACAGCAGAAGTAGCCTTTAGACGAGGAATATCGCGTGGCGTACAGTGACTTCACGATGGCGACCATCCGGCAGCGCCTGGGGCTAACGGTCACGGAAGGGAACGACCTGTTCGCGGATGTTCCCGAGGTGGATTTACCCGCCGGGTTGGGGAACACCTTGGCCCGCTACCTTCCGCTGGCGCTGAACCTGAACACCGAAAAGGCTCGGTCGGAACTGCTCATTGCGCCCCTGCTCGTGGAACTCAAGCTCTCCCACCCCGATCGCCTCAGTCTGTTCTCCGGGATCGAGTTTTCCGTCGATCCGGCACTTGGGCTGACCGGGCGGTGTGACTACATTTTGTCCCGGAGTCCTCAACAATTAGCACTGACGGCCCCGGCGTGTGTGTTGGTGGAAGCCAAGAGCGAAAACATCGTTGGTGGGGTCCCACAGTGTCTCGCCGAGATGGCCGCCGCCCAACGCTTCAACGCGGCGGAAGGCACAACTGGCGTGGTCTACGGGGCCGTGACAACGGGCGTGCTATGGCGGTTCCTACGCCTCGACGGAACCCAGGCGTGGGTAGACCGCGTGGAATACCCGATCCAGTCGCCGCGGCGCGTGTTCGGCATCCTCAGCCACATCGCGCTGGGAGGGAGCTAGCCCAGGTTGTGTGAGGACATTGAGGTTGTGGCGAACCAAACGCGGGATGGAAACTCCGTTAGTCCGTAAAGCTCTTGCCGTTCACGATCATCGAAAAATTCGTTGGGCGAAGAGGTAGAGGTCGTTCTTCCACACCGGGAAGTTGTGGCCGCCCGGTTCGACGTGCCAGATGTGTTGCACGCCTTTTTCCTTCAGGTATGCGTGGGTGCGCTGGCTGATGTTCATGAGTCCGTCTTGATCGCCGCACGAGATCCAAAGCAGCTTCAATTTCTTCTTCGCCTCGTCCGGGTTCGGCACCAGTTTTTCGGGCGGTCGCGTATTCGGCGCGGAGGAAAAGCCGCCGACCCACGCGAACGTGTCGAGGTTGCCCAGCCCGAAGTTCAGCGACTGACCGCCGCCCATCGAAAGCCCGGCCAACGCGCGGTTCTCCGGCCCCTTCTTCACGGGGTACGTCTTCTCAATGAACGGGATCACGTCCTTTAACAGATCGCCTTCAAAGGTCTCGAACGCCTTGGCGTGCTGGAAGATGTTGCCTTCGGCCCGGTCGTTGGGTTGCGCCCGACCGTTGGGCATCACCACGATCATCGGCGTGAGTTTCTTGTCGGCATACAGGTTATCCAGAATCACGTCCGGCGTGCCGCCCTTCCGCCACTCGTTTTCATCCCCGCCGATGCCGTGGAGCAGGTAGAACACCGGGTACGTCGAATCCTTGGTGTAACCGGGTGGCGTGTAGATCAGCATCTTACGTTTGTTGCCGACGGTCGTGGAGTCGTACTCGACCATCTCCAGTTTGCCACGCGGGATGTCGTCCCGTTTCTTGTCGAACCCCACGGGCGCCGCCGGGAACGCCGCCTTGTCGTCCGGCCCCAGCACTATCGGGGCGCCCTTCTTGGGTTGCGGGGCTTTTTCTTTGGCTGGCACCTGACTCGTCACAAAAGTCGCAGTGGCGAAAACGAGCCACAACGAAAGACCAACAAACCGTAAGCGCTTCACCATTGTTCCTTCCATATCTGGAGGTTTTCTCGAACTTATCCGCCGTATTCTCACACATTGGTATTCCCGGCGAACCGGCTGCGTTAGCTGCCGGGTGGGCAGTCCCAAGCGGGAGCAAGCTTACCACCCAGGCGACTGACGTCGCCGGTTCGCCGGGAATACTAGACCCCCTCGGCTATCGGCTACGGTTTCCACCACGCATCGAGTTTCTGTTGCAACGCGGTCACTCGCTCAGGTTCTTTCACTGCCAGATTCGTTGTCTCGGTCGGGTCTGTTTTCAGGTCGTACAGTTCGACAACAGCCTTCGGCATGTTCACGGTGTTAGGTACGATCAGCTTCCAATAGCCCTGCACCAACCAGCGGCATTTCAGGCTCGAAACCGGCTTGGCGATGTCGATGGCATTGTGTGTGAAGTTCTCGCCGAAGATCGTGTCCCGTTTTGCCACAGCGGCGGCATCGAGCAGATTCACCCCCGGCAAATTCGCGGCGGGCTTCAGGCCACACGCAGTTAGAATTGTTGGTGCCACGTCAATCGAGTGTGCCAACGCTTCACTCACAGCAGGCTTCACATGCCCCGGCCACCGCACGATGATCGGCGTTCGCAAGCCGCCGTCGTACTGCGACTGCTTCGATTTCGGGGCATAACTGTTCGCTACTGGGTCTTGAATCCAGCCGTTGTCGTGGAGGTACACCACGATCGTGTTCTCTTTCAGTCCTTGCTTGTCGAGGTGGGCAAGCAACTCGCCGATGGTTTCGTCGAACCATTCGCACATCGCCCAATACTTCGCCACGAACAGCGATTCGTGCTTCGTCTTGTACTTATCGAGCAACCGTTGTGGCGGGTTGTGCGGTTGATGTGGCATGATCGGGGCGTACCAGACGTAGAACGGCTTGCCGTCGGATTTAGCTTGGTCGATGAACGTGGTCACTTCCTTCAGGCCCTGCCGCCCGATCTTGAGGCCGTCGTCACCGTGCCGTCCCCCTTTGGTCGGGTCGCCATGCGTCATGCCTTCGGTGAAGCCGCCACACCGACAGGCGTTACCTTCCCACCACTTGCCCGATTGATGGCTGACGTACCCTGCAGATCCCAGTAGCTTGGCGATGTTCGGCACCGTCTCGAACGCCGCGACCATCTTCGCCCGGTCCGCGAGATACCGCTCGTCCTTCATCGCTTGCCCTTGGTTCAAACCCGTTGGCAACGGCGGATCGTTCGACGTGATCGTGTGCTGATGGGGAAACAGGCCGGTAATCATGGACGCGAGACTTGCTCGACACAGACTATCGGGCACGTAACCCCGACGGTACACCAGCGATTCCGCCGCCAGTTGATCGAGGTGCGGCGTGCGAACGTGCGGATGGCCCATGAAGCCGTAGTCCGTGTACGCTTGATCGTCGCCGACGATCATGACCACGTTCGGCGGCGCCGCGTAGGCCGGGGCAGCGAACAGCACAAGCAACAAAGCGTGGCGCATGAGAGAGGTTTCCTTCACCGAGTCGTTGACCAGCACGCCCCTATTTTGGTCATCGGTCTCGGCAAGTACAACGCCCATTCTCGCCACCCACCAGGGATTGACCCCGCCGGTGAAGACGCCCCATCTTTCGCTGCCTACCGTTTTTTAGTGATTATGCCGACTGCCCCAGTCCGATTCATCATGCCATTCCGTCGCCGCGGCTTTCACGATGTGCGAGGTCAAGACCCACGAGCGGTCGAAGCCCTCGCCGTCATTCGCACGCGCGATTCCATCGACACTGCGTTATGGGGTGGAGTCCATGCAGTGAACTGAGTCCGAGTACGCGACCCTCGATAGCGGCGCGCGCCGAAGACGGCTCGGGCTGTGAATCAAGCGTCCGGGTTACCGCCCACCCCCCAGGGAAGTTCCTGGGGCGGCGTCCCTTTGCTGCCCGTGGCCCGCACCCGCCAGCCATGACTCCAAATGCTCCGCGAGCGACCCCGCCACAGGTGCTAGCGATGCACCGACCGGCTGCCGGAAATCGCAGTCGTTGCCATCGAACATGACGACGGCGTGGGGCGGGCGGAGGAAGTCCACGCACTCCATGTACAGGCACCCGCCGCCAATCAGTGGCACCAACCCCCGAGGCCACACATGCGCCGGGTAATCTGGAGGCGGCTCCGACGAGTACATCTCGTACAGGGCCACAATGTCGGCAGTGCCGGAGACCGGCGGGATGGTAGGCACGCCCTGTAACCCGTAGCTCGGCCCCTGACGATACCCTCGATCGCAACCGGCTAAACCGTGCAGAAAGATTACGGAACTGGTTCGTTCCTCGTCTCGCATCTTGCCGCTCCGCTCGAATTGTTTCGCGTGGGCCTTCATCAATTCCGCGATCTCTTTCGGCACGCCTGACGTGTCTCCCAGCGCGGCGGGACAGACCGACTACGACAAAGACGCAACGCATATGCCGAACCGTGTCTCCCAGCGCGGCGGGACAGACCTCCAGGAATGGCCGAACACTCTACAACCTATGCACCGTCCTCGTCCCGTTCGATGCTTACTAAAAACTGCATGCTCAAACCCCTTACACAGCACCCGCTGAAATCACGTGGCGAACCGCACATCTAAACATGACCACAAAGCTCAGCAGCCGGGGCACCGGAGAGCAATGAAGTCCCAGAAACGATTCCTGCCCCGCCGTCTGCTGCAGCGCCTGATTCGGCGTCTGCGCTAAGCCACCCCCGCCGCCTGACTATGCAGGACGAGGCGAGCCACTGGCCAGGAGACCGCCTCCATCGGGGCGTCCTCCCAGCCCGGCCGGGGCGACAACTCCCCGTCAAGGCCGACCACGCACACGTCGGCCGGCGGCAGCGCCGCCTCACGCACCTCGACAGCGGCCACCCGCCCGCCTCGCACCAGCACGTACACGCCGCCGGCCTCGCGGCCGCACCCGCCGCACCGCCACTCGCCGAACTCACATTCCCGCACCAGCACGTCGCCGTGCCAGGGGTCGCCGAGGTTGCCCGACCCGTCCGAGAAGTAAACCCACGCCGGCACCCGGCCGTCCGGCCCGGCACCCCACACCAACTCGTTCCCGACCGCGTAGGCGTCCGCTTCAGCGTTGCTGTGCATGGGGGCGGAGCAGTACCCCCACTGAAACGCGACGCGGCCGCCGACGGAGAGGTCCGCCCCGCATCCGCGGCAGGGGACGGCAGCCAAGACGTGTGCAAATTTCGGCACGCCAGCCCCCCGCTCTTCGCCGCCGAACGACCCAGCTCAGCAGCCGGCGGGGCTGAGTGAGCTACGACACTGGGAAAGCCTACATGCCCCGCCGGTCTGCTGCAGCGCCTGGTTCGGCGTGCCTATGGGCGACCGCCTCGGCCTCCCGCTTGAGGGCCTGACACCGGCCGACCAACAACCGCCGCAGGTAGCCGGCCATGAACACTTGGTCCACCAGCCAACCCAGAGGGCCGAGCGGGGACCGGAACTCTACGTCGTCAGTCACTACCGTCAGCGCGCCCCGGGCCTCGAACCGGTGGTCGTGGGCGAATGACCGGAACGCCCCGCGGGTCATCACGTCCCGGAAGTAGGCCGGGCGGTCGAACGCCGTCACCTCGGCGGTGAGCCGCTGGCGGACGCCCAGGTGCCGGGCCTCCCAGGTGACCGACTCGCCTAGCCCGATCAGCCCACTCGTCCGGCCGGCGACGGCCCGCTCGCCGGTGTCGCCGAGCGACCGGGTGTGGAAGTCGATGTCGCGAGCCAAGTCGAAGCACACTTCGACCGGGGCGGCGACCTCGGTGACGATCCGGAACGTAGCCACCCGCAAGCCCTCCGCCGCCGAACTTGTTAGTAGACCGAACCGATTCTGTCTAATTCGACTGGTTGTTCTGTCTATCCTGACAGACCAATCAGGCTATCGGAACGTTGTTGCTATTGCAGTTGTGTCATCGTGACCGTTCACCGTAAAGCAGTCAACTCAAATGTCCGAAAAGTATTCGTCTGGGGTTTACACCCTCGCCGTTTTCCATTTGCCGCCGGCGAAGCGCCACAGAAAGAAGGCGCCGCGGACGTAGATGTCGATGAACATGGCGAGCCACGCGCCGAGGAGGCCGTAGTCGAACACGACGGTGAGCACGTAGGCGAGCGGGAGGCGGACGCCGACGAACCCGACCCAGGTGAACAGGACGGGGACGCGGGTATCGCCGGCGCCGCGGAGGGCTTGCGTGAGGATGATCGACCCGGCGAGGCCGGGCATGGCGAAGGCGATGAGACGCAGGACCGGGACGCCGGTGTCGATCACGGCGACTTGGTCCGGGTCGGGGTTGAACAATTCAAACATCGGGTGGGCGAACACGAAGAACACCACGCCCATCAACGACATGATTCCGCACCCAAACGCGAACGCCGTCCACGCCCCGCGTGCGGCAATGTCGGGTCGCTTGGCGCCCAAGGCTCGCCCCACGATCGCGGCGGTTGCCGTGGCGAAGGCGGCCCCGGAGAGGTAGCCAAGTCCTTCGAGGCGGATGGCGATGCCGTGGGCACTGGCGGCGGTTTTGCCGAGGTCGTTCACCATTGCCAAGAACACGAATTGAAACACCCCCACCGACAGACTGTCGATCGCTGCCGGGATACTGACCCGCAGCAACCGAACCGTCAACGCCCGGTCCGGCAGCAGCGAAGCAAGGTCCAGCTTCAAGCCGTAACGCCCGCGTGCCAACGTGACGAGGACCAGCAGACAGCCGATGACGTGGGCCAGTCCCGTACCCCACGCGATGCCCAGAAACCCGAGATCGGGGAACAGCGATTCGCCACGGGACAGGCCCCAGGCGAGCGGCACGTTAACGACCACGACCGTGGCCAGGACTTTCAAACCCGTTCGGGTATCGCCAGCCCCGACCAAGCACGCGATGCCGCCGACTTCGATCATGTAGAACGGCAACAGCCCCGCCAACGGGCGTAGGTAATCAATCGCAAATTGCGCCGACTCGCCTTTCAGCCCGAGTAAGGGAATCAACGTGGGCAGGCCGAGAAACGCCGACACGCTGCCGAGCAACCCGAACAGCAGTGCTAGCAACATCGCCTGCCCGCACGCTTTCTGGGCTAGTGGCAAATCCTTCGCGCCGACCAATCGCCCCACCAACGCCGTCGCACCGGCGTTCACCACGACGGTGTAACTGGTGACGAACCAGTACAGGTAGTTAGCAGTTGTTAGTGCCGCCTTGTGGGATTCGGAGAATTTCCCGGTCAGGTACTGGTCGTAGAGTTGGATCGTGAGCAGCAACCCTTGCTGAACCAGGGCGGGCCACGCCAGCATCAGGATTTGCCACCAAATCGACTGCGCCACCACGGAGGGGGCCGCCGCACGGTTGATGTCTGGCGTCTGGGCGTCAACGTCGGTTTCGGTCATCATGGAGATAGAATAGCGTCGAACGAAAAACCAATCAGCGCGAGTGTTGCGGGGTAAAGAAAACAACGTTCACCACAGCGGCACAGAGGACGCCGAGAAAACCAAAACAAGTTCTGAATGGATTTCTCTGTGCTTTCTGTGCCTCTGCGGTGAATCGCTTTTCAGAAGCCTAGTGAAATTCGTGACACCCAATTTGTTTGCAAATCGGGACTACGTCGGCCTATGCAGAGTGTGTTCCGCTTTGGATTTCATTCGGAATGACGCAGTTGGCTGGTTCCCGTGCATTGTGCGGTAGCCCGGCTACTTGTAGTCGCTCGGCTTCCGTGGCACGACTTTGAGCTTCGCGTAGTCGAAGCCACTGCTGAGCGGTGCGTATTCGCCGACGACGTCAACCTTCGATTTGGGGTCGATCATCTCCTGCATCGTTAAACACCAGTAGGCTGCGTTGACGGTCAGGCGGTGTAAGCCCGCGTTCTGGTAATCTTCGGCACTGCCCATCGTGGTGTGGAACACGCGCGCGGTTTTACCGGCGTTGCCGGTCCAAGTTTTCACCCACGCCACGGGAAGCGCGGTCAGTTTGGTGTTCACCGCGTCGTCGGGTTTTCGGCCCACGAGCGGTTGGCCATCGACCAACGGCGTGCACGCGGCGGGCAGGGTGCCGCCTTCCTGGTACGTGCGGTACACGTCGGTTAGCCCCCAGATGTCGCTCACCCCTTTCAGGACGGGGTGGTCCTTGTTTTTCTCCACGACGATGCCGCGGGTAGAATCCGCTTGCCAGTGGCCGTGGTGGCTCCGGAACGAACCGCCGAGGACGTCCTCACCGAAGTCGATCCGCTTGCCATCCTTCTTGTACTCAAATCCCAGGAACCCGTGGTTCGCCGTGCGGATGCCGATGATTGGCTTGCCCGAATCGAGGTAGTTGTAAATGGGCTTCAATTGCTCGTCGGGAAGGGAGATGAGCCGACTGAAAACGACGACCAGGTCCGCCTTGGCGAGATGTTCCAGGCCGGGGATGTTGTGCGTGATCGACTTGTCTTCCCACCGGATCTTCTTCGTGGGATCGACCTCACCCTGGTCGTTCACACTGAACAGCACGGTGCAATGAAAGCCGTGGTGCTTGGCAAACACCTTGGCGAGCATGGGCAAGGCTTGTTCACTGCGATACTCCTGATCGGCGGCGATGAACACGACGTGCTTTCCCTTACCGGGGCCGTCCTCGCCGGAGAAGGTAAGCCAGAGCGGACTTTCGGGAACGGGGTGATCGGCTGACCAGACACCGTGTGACAGGACCATCAGAAGCACGACGACGGAACAGAACCGCATTTGAAATCCTGGGGCAGAACTTAGGGAGGGGGCAGCTACTTGGCCGTCGGGATTTCGTTCAGGGTGTAGTAGGCGTTGCGGTGCAGCAACTCGTCTTTGTCCCGCGCGCGTAATGCCCCGAGGTCGAACTCGTACACGTGGCCGCGAAGCAGCTTTTCCAATACCACGGTCGCGGACAACCCGTCGGGGGCAAGTGTCACATTTCGCACGACGGGCTTCGTCTGCTCGATCTCGGGTCCGCCGTAAGCCCCGTGGTACGGGTGCGTGAAGGTGGACAGTCGGTACGACTTCGGGTCGCTGCCAGTTACTGCGTCAACAGGCTTCGTGAACGCAACTTTGAACCCCGTCGGCTCGACCGTGACGCGCTGAATCTCGAACGGCATTTTGCCGCTCCAGTCGAGCCGTTCGAGGGCGAACGGTTTGATGCCGCGGACCGGCCAGCCGCGATTGGTGCCGCCGCAAATCAGGCTGCCGCCCTTCGTGAACTCGACGTTCAAGATGCCCGTCGATAGCCCTTCGCGGAACGGGTAGCACGCGCCTTGCCACACACCGTTCACTTGCTCGGTCGTGGCGCGCATGAGGATCGAGAGCGTGTAGTCACCCAGAAACATCTGGCCATCGAACGGCCCGAACTTGCCCTTCGTGCCGTCCACGACGAAGCCGGTGATCGACCGGCCCATACGGATGTACGGAAAGATCACCGCATACGGCGTGAGTTGTTTCACGGTGTCTTTCTCGGTGACGATCCGTGTCCCGGACTTTGGTTTCGGAGGAACGGCGCCCATCTCTGGTGCGTACTTGTACCAGTTGAAGCTTGCCGGGTGGCCCAGGAAGCTGCCGGGCGTGACGGCTTTCAGGCTACACGAGCAGTTCCACGGCCCTTGGCTCTCGATGTAGAAGAGTGCCCCGTGTTCGTTCGGCCCGATGCCGGCGGGACTGCGCATCCCACTTGCGATCGGCTGGGTTTTCCCGCTGGGAGTCACCTGCATTGCGAAGCCACGAAAGAGGGCGAACGAGTCGTAGGAGTTCGACAACCCGAGTGCGACGTACAGGTTGCCGGCTTTGTCGAACTTCGAGCCGAAGGCGTACTCGTGGTAGTTCGCGTACCCCCAGGCGTCGGAGATGGTCTCGAACTTGTTCGCCTTGCCGTCCTTCTTGGTGTCGGTGACGCGGGTGAGTTCGCAACTCTGCGTGACGTAGAACGCGCCGTCCTTGTAGGCGAGGCCGAAGATTTCATCGAGGCCGGTCGCGTACAAGTGGTACGCCGGGTTCGGCTTCTTTTCATCCAGCCCGCTGATGATGTAAATCTCGCCGTGCCGGGTGCCGACCGCAATCCGGCCATCGGGCAACGGGCAGAATGCGCCAGCCTCGATCACCAGATCCTTCGGGATCGGGATGTTGACGATGGGGTAGTATTCGCGCTCGCGCTCCTCGGTGCCCCAGCGACCGCCGACATCTTCGGCGAAGACCGGCGAAGTTACGACGGTACACACCACGAGGAGAGCGAGCAGGTTGAACAACCGTTCCCGCCGGTGGTGAGTGAGGGTCAGCAACTCGGCGACTCGTTCGCAGAATTCTTGTTGGCTTACTGTGATCGTCATCGTCCTCCCCTCGCAGGCCACTTGTGTAGTTAATTCCTTACCAATCGGTGCGAACCGCGTACTGCTTGATGAGATGATCGTCGGTCAAGATCACGGCATTTTCGACCAGGGCTTGTGCGATTAACATCCGATCGAACGGATCCTTGTGGATTAACGGCAGTGTTCCAGACGCAAGCGCGTGCGCCGTTGTGATGTCGAGTGTGGCTATTGTGTTCTGGATCAATTGTTGTTGAAGTACAACTTCAAGTGTGTCTGTAAGCTGAAGCTTGTTCAGTTGCAATTTTATCCCAATTTCCCAGACGCTCGCCACACTGAAGTACAAGCGGTTGTTCGGGTCCGTCAGGTAGTTCCGAACAGTAGCCGAAAGTCGGCTAGAATTCATGTCGAGCCAAATGAATACATGAGAGTCGAGAAGCACGTTCACACCGTGCCCTCCCAGAACTCATCGGGTAATGGGTCTGCGAAATCCGGAGCAATGTAACCACCTGGGTGCATGTCAAAAACGATCTTCCGGCGCGGCGGCGAATTCGCCAACTTCAGGTCCGGCTTGTCCGGCTCCTGCACGACGACTTCCGCCCCGTTCTGCGCGAGGGTCAGCAACTCGGCGACTCGTTCGCAGAATTCTTGTTGGCTTACCGTGATCGTCATCGTCAGTTCTCCTTTGGCTGCATTCTAGCACAGGTCACGGAAGGAGTTCATAGGTGATTGACTGGGTGGACTTGCCCTGGGGGATGTCGAACTTCAGTAACAGTTCCGACGCTTTCGCATCAATAGTCGGGCGAAGCATGGTCGGCACATCGGGGACGCCCAGCCTCAGTTCGTTCGTTTTGAACCGCGTCCTCGACTCGGCTTCAACCTTGCCCGTGAGTGCGCGGAACCACACCGTTCGTTGGTTGGGCGAGTCGAACGTTAACGTCCGCACCAGTCGGGATTTCTTCTCGCTAAGTTGTGCGACCGCGCGATCCTGGATCGTGGTGTCACCGCTGCGATAGCAGAACGTGGGGATGGACGCCTCGTCCATCTCGTACCCCTTGAACTGGTAGCCGAGGTTCTTGGGGTACAGCGGATCGGGGTTCGTGGGTGCGTCTTTCGTCATCACGGGGCGGAGCGGCCAGGCCGTCTTTTCGTCCGGGAGGTCGTAGAAGGAAATATCCTGTGCGAACTGGACGCTCTTCGCCGCCGGGTTAAACCCGCCAGAGCCTTGCCCGCCGCGATTCACCCGCACAAAGTCGCCACGCCAGAGGGCCGAGAGCGTGCCCGTCTCCGCGTTGAAGGCGTAGTTCAGCTTCTCCGGGAAGCCGACCGCGATGCCGCGAAAACCAGCCACCGAACTGCGACCGCGATAGGTGCGGGTGGCGTCCGTCACGGTCAGAAGTGTTTCCACCGAGCGGATGCCCGACGGGTCTGGGGCGGACGTGCCGAGCGATAAATAATACCAGATCGCTTCGATCTGTTTGTCCGTGTCGCCGTTCAAGATGGACGTGTGCATAGCCTTGCCGCCCGGCCACGACGTGGGCATGACGATACCGGGCCGGAACGCACTGGGGTTTTGCAGGAAGTGGTAGAACCAACTGGGCTGGAGTCGTTGAGTCGCGGTCAGTAGCTCGGTGCCGTTTTTGTTGGGCACTTTTCCGTTGAAGCTGTGGCAGGCAATACAGTTCAACCCCTTATCACCGACCAATTCCCGGCCTGCGGCACGCATGAGCTTCTCCCGCTGCCGCTCCTGGTCGTTGGAGTTGTCGGGATTCGGAAGGGAAAACTCGACCGGCTTCACCGTGTCCAAACGGGCGAACAGGTCCGGGAGGTGGCGCAGGTTGGCTTCCCCGTATTGGGGCATGCGTGTCGCCATGTGCGGCCGAATGGCGTCGCCGTCGTAGAGAACTTTTTTCATCGTCACGGGTTGCAGCTTCGCCCCGACTAGTGTGAGGTGTGGCGGAATGCGACCGTCATCCCCCAACTCTTTTTCGCTCGACCGGAACAACTCGTTGATGTTCTCCGCGACCCCGCCGTAATCATCCCGCTTGTGGCAGCCGATGCAGTTGAACGCGGTGAGCGTGACCGCGAGTCGTTGCTTGTCGGTGATCGGCTCGGCTGTCTGCGCGAGTGCGGCTCGGATCGCCTTCGTTTGTGTTTCGCTCAGGTTGAATCTCGGGGCCTTTGCGGGTGCCGCGGAGAGACACCCGCGAGTTAAGTCCGAGGACTCGAGGTCGCCAACAAGCTTCGCCGGTAGTCTGTCCCCGAGTTTGTGGCACGCCGCGCAGTTGAGCCGCTGAAACTGTTCCATCCCGAGGGCGACAAGATTCGCCTGAGGGTGTAACGCCGCAGTTTTCGGGTCCGATTTCCCGAGCAAGTAACTGGCAACCGCCTTCGCCTCGACCGGCGATAGCTTCATGTCCGGCATCCGGCCTGATGGCCGCACCCGGTGCGGCTGGTACAAGAACTCACTCAGCGACGAGAGGCTGTACTTCGTCGGCACGTGACCGAGTTCGACCACGTCATCGCGTGTGATTTCCTGACCGGCGTCATCACGCGGGGAGTGGCACGTCACGCACCCGACCGTGTGAAATAGGGCCTTGCCCGCAACGGCATCGGTTTCAGCCGTCGGTTGTCGGTCAAACTTTCGCGGCGACTGGGCGACCAGGAAGTGCGTGAGGGCCTCCGCAATCTTCTCCCGCCGTTCAGCAGATTCCGCCGCAAGCAAGTCCGGCATGGTGGTCCCGGCGTGAGCCGCCGATGGCGACGCAATCAACTTCCGCAGAAACTCCGGCGACACCCGCGAGCCGACGGCGGCGATGTCTGGTGCCGTTCGTTCGAGCGACAGTGTGGCCGCTTTGCGACTGTGACACGCAACACACCGCAATTCGCCGATCAACAACTGGCCGACTTGCGACTCGCTCAACGGATGATTGTTCGCCAGACCGGGTACGACGGGCGAAGCCGAGACCGACGAGAGAAAGAGCAGTGCGGCGAGCAGAGCGAACCCAAACGATTTCACGCGACATACTCCCGTGGTGCAATGCAACTCGAACGCAGGCTTACATCTTGAAGTCTTAATTCTTACTGCTCGAAAGTTGGATCGGCACCTCGCAGAACGTGAGGGCCGCAATGCCGTTCTCGCCACGGAGCAGTTTCTCCTGGTTCCACGAGGCACTGTCGAGGTAGGTTAGCTTCTCCGCACTTGAAGGGGCATGGAGTTTGAGCGTCACCGTGTTGCCGCGCACGGAACCCGAAGCGACTTTACCCTTCTCGCCGCCCAGATAAAACTCGCCCGTCAGCTTGTCTTCCCACTTTACCGGCTGATCGAACTCCAGCACGAGTTCGTCTTTCGTGTCGCTCGTAAAGTACGTCCGCTTCAGGTTCGGCGCCGTGATCGAAGCCGTGGGCACCTTCCCGTAATGGTCGCGTTCCACGAGCGGCCCGACGAGTCGTGCGAACTCGGCATAGCCTTCAAGCGGGAAGTGACAGCCACCCGGCGGCTGGATGCCGAGCGTGGACATCACGTGGAGGTTCGAGAACAGGGTCGGCAAGTTTCGCTGTACTTCGCGGAGGCGGTTGTCCGAGCCGTTGACGCCCATCGCGCACGCCTTCGGCCAAATCTGGAAGGCGTAGTAGTGCTGGACATTCGGGTAGTCGGTCTTCCAACCCGCCGCCATGTCGATGAAGTCGTGTTGATACGTCTCGTAGCCGTAGCCGCCAGTTGGGCCGTCGGCCCCCTGATCGTTCTCCCCCTGGTGCCACAAGACGCCGCGAACGCCGTGCGTGAGCTTCGCCTGTTGCACGCGCCAGAGGAGGCGGCCGTAGATCGTTTTCACGTCCGTGGGGTCGGCGTGGTTCCGCTGGTGAACGTCGATCCGCGAGCCGCCGACCGCGCCGTTGATAATGCAGATCGGCATCGACTGGCCTACCATCAATCGCTTCGCCAACGCCATGCCCCACGCGCCGATCTGGAACTGACCGCCGGTACGACTGCGAACGACCGCGTTGCCCCAGCGGTTGACCCGTGCCCCGTTCGGATCCCCCGCGGTGCTCCCGAAACTGCGAATCCACTCGCTCGTAAACTCCGCGTCTCCTGGGCCGAACGCCGTCGCCTCGGCGTTCGATTGCCCGTCGATCAGGTAAGCATCGCCGCAAACGAGATTGGACGCGGCGTGAAGAACCGTCTCCGTCTCGCCACGCTTCGTGCCGAACTCCACCTTGTACTTGACGAGGCCCGGCTTGAGCTTCGCCGAAAGGGAGTACGACTTGTCGGCTGACGGTTTTGCCGTTGGCGTGTGAATGAGTTTGTCGTCGGCGTAAAGCTTCAAGAACACGGCATCGGCGACCTCGGAAAGCGTCCCGGTGTAGACCAACGTGCCTTCGTTCCGGTCGTTGCGAGGGTAGAACTGTCCGTCCATTGGTTTCTCGTTCTTCTCCGGCGGGCGAACAATCCAGGCGTCCTTGGCGGGTTCTTTCACCACAACCGTCGCCGATCGGACTGTCGCCTTGCCGCCGTTGTCGATGGCGACTCGCACCGTCATCGTGCCGCTGTTCTGTGCCCGCTTGAGAACGAGTTTGCCCGGCAAGACTTCCTGGACGACAGCGACGTCCGACACGGTCCACGAGTAGTTCAACGTGTCAGCGCCACTAACTTGCATCGCGTTCGCGTTGGAGAACTTCGGCACGACCTCGATCGCCTCGCGGCCGTCCCAGGTCGGCGGGACTTGCACCTGGAACACCGGCTCGGGAATCGCCTCCTGGATTTTGACGGCGATGCCCTGGGTTTTCACTTCGGTCGGATAAATTGCCTTGAACTGAACGGACAATGCGACGTCGCCGACCACCCGGCCCGCGTCGAATGTGAACGTAAACCGATCCGTCGCAGCAACTCGTTCGACGCCGTCCCGGTTCACAACCCAGTAGACTTTCTGTGCCCCACCTGCCTTCGCCGAGAGGGTCACACTCTTCCCCTCGGCCACTGCGACCTGCGTTTCCGAGACCGAGAAATCGTTGCCCGGTTGGACCAGCGGACCGACCACCGTTTGGAACGGCTTCTGGTTCTCGTACTCAAGGCGAACCCAGTCCGCCGACCGCGCAACCTGGGAGATGCGTACCTCGTCGATGTCGCCCACGAAGTCGTAGTTGTTGTACCAGCCGCCGATCCAGAGGCGGGCCGGGGTTTTGATGGCAAGTAACGGCGTCGCGGCCGCATCGAGCTTGCCGTTGATGTAGATCTTGCCATCTCCGTTGTGATACGTGTGTGCAACGTGAACCCATTCGCCGAGGGGGATTTTCGCGTAGCCGTTTACGTCCGAGAAGTCGCTGTCGATGTGGACGTGCGGGGGGCTACGGAGCTGCATTCGGACCTTGCTCCCACGGCCGCCGCCCTCGTTACCCCAGCCGAGGATCGTCACGTTCGACTTCTCGGCACGGAACCACGCTTCGGTACTGTGTGACGCGGCACCGACAGGGTAGCTCGCAATTTTCTCGCCGCCGCCGATGCCCTTCTGGCCGGAGAACCGCCTGGCTTGTCCGACAATTCCAGACGTGGCCGCCGTGCCGGTGTCCGTCGATTTCAGCGTGCCGACGTCGTCCTTGCCCGTCTCGTTCATGTGCCACACACTGAGGTAGCCGTTCGAGTCGTTGAACACAGCCGCCCCGTTCGACTGACTCGCCGCGTCGGCCTTACCCCAGTGCAGCTTGACCTCCTGCCGCGCGTGGCCCGCGATTTTTGGGATGCGAACCCAGATGCTGGCAACGCCCTGGGTCACGTCCCATTCCTCGATCTGGTAGGCCAGTGGCTCGCCTTGGCTCGACGACAGGCGGAGGTCTTCGCCGTTCGCCTTTGCCTGACTGAAATGGAAGAAGTCCTTGTGCAACCGGACCAACACCGGGAAGCCCTCAACGGCCGCCGTCGCCGGGAGGTTGGCGCCTTCCGGGGTCGTGAGGATAAACACCGAACCGGAGTGGTGCCACCCAGGATACTGGGCTGTCGCGGGTCCGCTTATGGTGAGGCCAAGTGCGAGGGCCACGCAGAGCCGAGTTGTCATGCCAGGAATCCAGGTGAGGTCGGGAGGGAGGTTATTTCGGCCCGGCGGGAAGGTTATCGTTCAAGTAGCGAGTCAGCAATCCGTACAAGTGGCGGCTCGTGTTCTTCCCTTCGTTGATGGCGTGGCTACGATTCGGGTAGGCCATGAGTGTGAACGGCTTGTTCAACTCGATCAACTTGTCCGCGAGTTTTTCGACGCCTTGATAATGGCAGTTGTCGTCACCCGTCCCGTGAACGACGAGCAGGTTCCCCTTCAAGCCCGCCGCGTGAGTGATTGGTGAGCCGGTCGTGTAGTCCTCGGCATTGTCCTGGGGCAGGCCCATGTATCGTTCTTGATAGATCGTGTCGTACAACCGCATGTCCGGCACCGGCGCGACCGACATCCCGGTTCGGTACACGCCGGGCGATCGGAAGAGCAAATTCAACGTCATCGACCCGCCGCCGCTCCAACCCCACACGCCGACTCGCGCGGCGTCGAGGTACGGACGTTGTTTGAGAATCTCGCGGGCCGCAGCGGCTTGTTCGTCCGAGGCGAGCGTACCGATTTTCCGGTAGACGCTCTTACGCCAGTCTCGGCCACGCGGGCTGGGCGTCCCGCGGTTATCGACACACGCCACGACGTACCCCTGTTGCGTGAGCATGAGGTGCCAGAGGTAGTTGTTCCCGCCCCAGCGATCCACAACCGTCTGCGCGGCGGGTTCGCCGTAGACGTGGAAGACGAGCGGGTACTTCTTCGCCGGGTCGAAGTTTGCCGGTTTCATGAGCCAACCGTCCAGTTTCACTCCGTTGCCGACGTTGGTGCGGAAGAACTCGACGGGCGTGTGTGCGAGTTTCCCGACCGTCTCGCGGAGTTTCTCGTTCGCCGCGAGGGTGCGAATGACTTTGTGATTCGGCATCGAGACGAGTTCGATCCGTGGCGGCTTCCCGAACGCGGAGTAGGTGTGAACGGCCGTCGTGCCGTCGGGTGCGAAGTTGTAATCGTGCCACCCCGGTTCATCGGCGGGTGTCACCCGTTCCGGTTTGCCCGACCCGTCCGTCGGCGCACTGTAGAGGTAGCATTGTGTGGGATTTTCAGGTGAGGCGAGGAAGTAGACACGGCCAGCCTTCTCATCAATGTGCAAAAGGCGAATCATGTCGTACTCGCCGGTCGTGATGCTACGCACGCGGCTGCCATCCCGATCGGCGAAGAATAAATGGCGCCAGCCGTCACGCTCGCTAACCCAGGTGAACGCCTTCCCGTGTTCAACCCATTCCAGGGAGTCGTCGTCCATATCCACCCAGGCGCCGTCTCGCTCGGTGAGTACGGTCCGCACCTTTCCGGTCGTGACATCGGCGAGAATTACATCGACCGCGTTCTGCAAGCGGTTCACGCGGCGAACGACTAACTCATTGGAATTCCCGGCCCACGCCATTCGTGGGATGTAGTAGTCGGTGCGAGTGTCCCCCGGCACGTGGATCCATTTCGTTTCGCCGCCGGTCGCTGCGACGACACCCACGCGACAAGCCGAGTTCCGCTCGCCAGTCTTGGGGTACGAGAAAGTTTTCAGGACCGGGTACTTCGCGATGGTGTTGTCCAGCAGGGTGAATGTTGGCACGCCCTTCGTATCGAGTTGCCAATACGCGATCTGCCGACCGTCCGGGGACCACCGCCAGCCGTCGCGGCAATCGAACTCTTCCTCGTAGACCCAGTCGAACGTGCCGTTAATCGTCTCGTGGCTGCCGTCCGCGGTGAGCTTCAGCGCGGGTCCACCGTCCACGGGTTCGGTGTACACGTTGTTCTCGCAGACGTAGCCGACCCGTGTTCCATCCGGCGAGAGTTTTGCAAACATCAAGGTTGAAGGCTTGGCACTGCTGCCGAGTTTCGAGAGTTTTCCCGTTGACCGACGGTACGTCCAGTAGTCGCCGCGAGTGTTCTGCCGCCAGACCTTCACCGAATTCGTGTAGATCAACACAAGGTCGTGACCCTTCGACAACTCGTACCCGTGAACCGGCAACGGTTCCTTCGCGTGGGGTGGAATCAGTTTCTCGGCGGGAACCAGCACGTCCTGGTTCCCATCCGTACCCACGCGCACAATGTCGCTGGCCCCTTTGTGCAACTTTGATGGCAGGAGATTCACAAAGGTGCCTTTCTCCAGCCACTTCAACGCCGGCACACGATCCCCTTTGAAATCGTCCGACGCGAAGATGCGGTTGAGCGTGAGTTCGGCAGGATCGACTGGGGGTGATTGCGCTCGAACAGTACCCGTCACGAATACCAGAACCCAGACAAGAGATCGCAGCATGGATTGCTCCGGCCGTCAGTGAGACACGTTGACCCTGGCATACGACACGAACTACCACCATCACCGGCTCGCCGAGCACGTTCATTTCCGGGCGAATTCCGAGGCCCGGTCGGCAGCCGAGGCTGTGACATAACTATTGTAGTCGGTGCTGCTGAACAGAAATTCTGCTGGCGTGCGACGGGAGGCACATTTGCTGGTGGGAGTTTGTCTGGTGATCTTCGTTTTCTTCCCTAACGGGGTAGAAAACAGTCTTGTGCAAACGGGAACAAACTTTCTACTAACTTCCGTGTCGCTTACCCATCTGTCGAGTTGACTCTGACAGATTATTGCAATCACAACGGCGATGCGTTGCTAAGCTGGAGTGGGATCAGGCCGAATCCCGAATTCCGTAGACTGCGTTGGGTGAGACCCCGACCAGTAAGCGTGTTCGTAATGGCCCCCTCAAAAACTACGACACCGTCACTATGAAACGCAAGACCGCATCCTTGATCGCTGTCGTCACCGTCGTGATGACCTCGCCAGTCCTGGCGCTCAGCGCCCCGCCCGCCCGCCGAACATCCTGGTCATCCTTGCTGATGATCTCGGTTACGGTGATGTCGGGTGCTACAACCCAGAATCCAAAGTGTCCACGCCACACCTCGACCAGTTGGCACGCGACGGAATGAAGTTCACGGATGCGCATTCCCCTTCCACGGTTTGCACGCCGACACGCTACAGTTTGCTCACGGGGCAGATGGCGTTTCGGATTAATTATCGCGGCGTGTTTGCAGGCGTCGGCGGGCCGTGCCTCATCACCGAAAACCGTCTCACGCTCCCGCAAATGCTTCGCGGTCGCGGGTACGCAACGGCCTTAACGGGCAAGTGGCACGTCGGGCTGACGGTCCTCGACAAGGACGGGCAACGCATCACGAACGGCGGCGTCGAGGGCGTCAAACTCATCGACTACGCACGAGCGATTCCCGACGCGCCCGTTCATCGCGGGTTCGACCGCTTCTACGGCACGGCCTGTTGTCCCGCCACGGATTTTCTTTCTGCGTACATCGACGGCGACCGAGTCCCGGTTCCACCCACGGCGATGCTCGACAAAACCAAACTGCCGAAGCATCCGTATGCGTTCGACAACCGCCCAGGGATGATCGCGTCCGACTTCGACCTTGAAGACGTGGACATGGTCTTCCTACGCAAGAGCCGCGAGTTTCTGGAGTCGCACGTCAAGCAGTCGCCGGAGAAGCCGTTCTTCCTCCTTCACTCCACGCACGCGGTGCATTTGCCGTCGTTTGCCGCCAAACAGTTTCAAGGGAAAACGAAGGCCGGACCGCACGGGGATTTCATTCATCAACTCGATCATGTCGTCGGCGAACTGATGCAGACGCTGGAAAAGCTGGGCGTTGCCGACAACACACTTGTGCTCTTCACAAGCGATAACGGGCCGGAAACGACGAGTGCGGTCCGGATGCGCGCCGATTTCCAACACGACGGCGCTCGCCCTTAGAGCGGTTCTCGCATTGGTGTAGCGTACACCAATGCCATATTTTGCGAGCTATCTTCCGAGTGTCCGCTACACAAAATCGGGAACCGCTCTAG
>JAYVXO010000062.1:0-21198 GCA_043785105.1 Fimbriiglobus sp. | reverse complement strand
CGATGCATCCGTGCGCTCCGGTCTGAGTTTGCCAGCCTTACCCCAGCCGTTTACCAAGCCGCCCAGATTCCAACAACATCAATCAACACGGCCTAGGGTGTCGCTGCGCTTAACCCCAGGCTAATCGCTGGCATCCCTACCGGTATGCGTTGATCCGGGTGGATGCCGTACCTGGGGTGTCGCTCCGCTCAACCCCAGGCTAATCGCTGTAATCCCTTCGGGATAAAACCAACCTGAGGCAGCCCTTTGGGAAAAAACTAACCAGGGGCATCCTGAAAGGATGCGAGCAATTAGCCTGGGGTTGAGCGGAGCGACACCCCAGGTACGCAGCACCCATTTCCCACGACCCCGGCAGGGGTCGCAGCGATGGTCAAAACAAAAAAAACAAAGGCCCTCATGTTCGACTGGCTCTTTTCACCGTCCTGTCCTTGTGACTCTGCCGCGAAAGCATGGGTGGAAGAGCGGTTGGAGTGGCTGGCTGAGGAGTTCGATGACAGTGTTTTCACGGGCCGCCGGATCGTTTTGCCGACGCCAGAGTTTTTCCCCGATCCCTACGATGCTTCCCCCAAGTCTGTTCGCACCTTGCTTCACCGTGTGTGCGATTACATGGATGTGGTGCCGGACTTGGTGGATCTCAAGTTCACTGCTAATGCTGGGAACATTTGGTTGGTCAACGAGGCGGGTCAATACCTGCCCGGCGCCGCCGGAACTTATTCGGAAGGCAAGTACAAGTTTATCATTCACCTCGACCTGTCCGGCTTTGATGACCCGATGGGATTAGTAGGGACGATGGCCCACGAACTGGCCCACGTGCGATTGCTCGGCGAAAGCCGGATCATGCGGGAAGTTTATGACAATGAATTGCTGACCGATCTGACCGTGGTTCATTTCGGGCTGGGCATCTTCTTGGCCAACACGCCTCGGAACTGGGACAGCGACTACAGCAAGTGGCCGGGTACGGACCTGTTGAAGCCGGGATACATGACCCCGCCAATGTTCGGCTGGGTACTGGCACACTTGGCATGGTTTCGTGGTGAAGAGAAACCCACCTGGGCGCGTCATCTGAATGGCAGCGCACGGGCTAACCTACAACAGGGCATCCGTTACCTGAACGCCACGGCTGACTCGGCATACAAGCCGCGCCGACTGCGGCGCGATCATAAGCGAGACTAGCCAATCGCAGGATGGAGTTCGGTCCAAAATCATCCGGCGTTTTCATCATCAAGCTTAATCCCTGCTGACATATCACAATCCCTACCTCACGCCGGAGAATGCCGGGATGATTCACCCCATTTTTGAGCGGTTTTACGGTGTGGACTTCAGCGGTGCGAAGAAGGCCGGTGACTTTATTTGGGTGGCAGAGGTGGTGCCGACGCCTGAGGCGCCCGGTCTTGCCCTTGTCTCGCTGAAGTCGCTGACCGCCATTTGTGGCACGTCTGAACGGGCGGTTGCACACCGTCGATTGGTCGAACTGATTCTCGCTTCACAACAAGCACTTTGGGGCTGCGACTTCCCGTTCGGGCTGCCGGTCGAACTGTTTCCGGCGAAAACCCCTTGGGCGGACCAGTTCGCGTTCCTTCACGAGTGGGAGGAGGACGCCTACGGGTGCGGGCTGGAGTGCGTGCGGCGGGCGACCGCGTTGCTGCAGCGGAAGCACGTCAAGCGGACATCGGATACGGAGGCACGAACGCCGTTCGACACGTACCACTACCGGCTAATTTACCAGACGTTTTTCGGGATGCGCGACGTGATTAACCCGCTCCGCCAGTCGCCGGGTACCGCCGTCCTTCCCTTTCAATACCGCAAACTCCGGACGGCTAAGCGGGTCGTCGTCGAGTGTTGCCCTAGTTCGGTGTTGAAGGGGGTCCGTGTGCCGCACCAGAACTACAAACAGCCGACCGGCGGCCCGCTCACCCGCAAGCGGCGGCTGACGCGGCACGCCATCCTAAAGTGGCTCAGCAGCGTCGTGGCATTCGACGCCCAGTTCCGCCGCGTGATGATGCGAAACCCAGGCGGCGACGCGCTAGACGCGGTCATCGCCGCCGTCGGCGCGGCGCGGGCGGTGCCAGCAGCCGACCACCACGCCATTGCCCGCCACCCCCGCTACCGCCACGAGGGGCACTTGTACGTTAATCTTCCTTAAACCTGCAATTCCTCTCCCTTCATAATTCTCATAGTCACAGCGTTATTCAACAAGTGCGTGTATCGAGATGATGCAGTTGAAGGAGAATGTGTGGATGACGTGAAGGGGTCGATGACTGGCCAAAAGTTATGAAAACCATAACTGCTTGATCGGCAACACCTTATAGCAGTGAATTCCGAACAATCTCGAACCGACACCGTATTGGCCCACCAGTTGCTTAATTCACTTTCGCAAGAATCGGATGCGAGTCCCGGCTCTTGTAATGATGATGACTATCTCCAAGTCCAAAATCAGGGCACGAGACTAGTAGGGTATGCGAGTCCCCTACCGAATCTCGTGCCCCACTTCTTTTCTGAATGCTGCGAACAGAATCTTCAGCGCAAAGCACATCGTGATCGGCTAAACTACTGCGGCTAGCGAATTTCGATGCGAACCAATACGATTGGCGGGAAGCGGGGCTACAATTATGATTCTGATTCGACCGGAACAGTACGCGACTTTTGAGAAGTCGGCCCACCAGAAGCACGAAGACGAATTGGTCGCACACCTGAAGGAATTCGCGCCCAAACATGCGGCTGGTGTTGGCGACGAGGGGTTGCGGAAGTTGATCCGATCGGGAATTCGCACCGCCGGTGACTATGGGTTCCAACTGCGTGGCTCACTACGGTTTTACGTCGAGTGCCAAGTGATGTTCGGCCATGAATTTCCGACTGATCCGTTGATACCGTGGGCGACGCGAGAATTCGGGCAGCGGGGGTGGATCAACGAACTCGATCGGGCGGATGCGATCCACAAAGTGGCGATGGAATACCGGAATGCCGTCGTCGGTGAGAAGGAAGAGATCGAGGCGGCAGCCATTCGGCGGTTGTTGAAGAAGCCCGTGGAAGACTGGCTGAGGGGCGACTTGAGTGAAGCCGCGACCCTGCAATTCGTGAAAGACGTGTACCCCGAAAAGATGGCACTCGCCCCGCCGAACGCGGGATCACAACTATTATCCCAGGGCAAACGAGCGGCCACAGCGAATCAATTGCCGGTTCCGACCGGCAGTCGCGTGATGACGGCACTGATGGTCGCCTTCGGTCATGGCGTGTTGACCGATCCACAGTTTCCGTGGATCGCCGCCCATCTCGAAGACACACGGAACCGACCGCCCGA
Source organism: Fimbriiglobus sp. (assembly GCA_043785105.1). Classification (GTDB taxonomy): domain Bacteria; phylum Planctomycetota; class Planctomycetia; order Gemmatales; family Gemmataceae; genus Fimbriiglobus. The sequence continues at coordinate 17,900 of JAYVXO010000062.1, read as the reverse complement.
AAAACGAGTTGAAAGTTTAGCGGTCCGCGTCCTGGCGTATCTTTCCGATGGCCTCAAGACCCTGGAACGGGAGTAGTACCGTGCCAAGTGGCTGTTCATCCCCGAAACCCAGCGCAACCCCGGCGGCGGCGTGCCCGCCCGGCAGTACCACGCCGTGCCCGCTTGCTGCTGGCCCCTTAACTCCCGAACAAGCGCAAAAACTGTTCGATGAAATGGCCGCCCAACCCGACATCGCGTTCAAGTTCCCCGTCGATGGTTGCTACTCCCGTGCCCATTTGATGGCGCAACGGATGCAAGCTCAAGGTGTCACGCCCGGCAAAGCCTGGACGTTTGCTTCGGGTCCAGGCGACCCGCTTTGGGTCAACACCCCGAACCATCCCGACGGTCGCGTCGAATGGGGCTATCACGTGGCACCGACTGTCCCAGTTCGGGGTGCCGACGGCCGGACCCAAGACATGGTCATGGACCCGTCGATGTTCAATCGGCCCGTGACAGTGGATGAATGGCGGGACGCCCAGCACGACCACCCCACCGTCGTGCAAACCCGGCTCGGTGAACCACCCATTCCCTCACGGGGTGGGAGTGGATATTGGCCGGGAGCGGACCCACCAGAAGGGGTCGATGAAAATGCACGGGAAACGATGGAAGATTACAAACGGCGTGAAGGCACGCGCGGGAATTAAGATTATCAATGTCGAGGGGTCGCCGATTTCGATCCCACGAAAATCAATACCCCAGATGCGATTTTTGCATTGGATTGAATCAGTGAGGTGTGGTGATGGCAGACCCAGTAATTGATCGAGCAAAACTCCTAATCGTCAGCGACCTGACGGAATCCGATACCGTGGCGACGCTCACATTTGCCGACAAAACGACCGCCACGTTGCCAAAAAGTGAGAAAGAGTACGACTACTTCATCAAACTCGTCAAGCGGGGTTACGAGCGGAAGCACCCCGTCATGCTGACGATCAGCAAAGCCAAAACCGTCACCGATGTCGGCCGGAGTGATAGTGACATCACAGTGTCACTTCTCGACGACGACACCAATCGACGGATCAAGGTGATGTTCCAAGGGCACGACGGGACGTACTTTTTGCAGCGGGACCACGCCGACTTTGACAAGCTACACAAGCTGCTGACCGATTCGGTTGCCAACAAAAAACGGCTCTGGTTTGCCGCCCGAAAGCCATCGTTGATTCTTGACGACTTGATGGAGTACACGGAACCGAAAGAGTAATGCCGGTCCCGAGAGATGTGAACGGAAGCCTACAAAAGAGAGTAGCCCAGGTCGGAGTCGAACCGACAACTCGCACGGTTTAAGGGTGCTGCGTCTACCAATTGCGCCACTGGGCCAAGTTCGTTAGGTCAGTACGGGAGGAAGGAATCGGACCTTCATTGTCGGTTCCAAAGACCGATGGCTTACCGTTAGCCGACTCTTGTGAAACGCGAACAACAGCGGTGGCAGGAGTCGAACCTGCACGAGGCGCTTTAACAGAGCGCTGCCATACCGTTAGGCGACACCGCTAGGTGTAAGAGACGTTATCGCGGGTTGGAATTGACCGAACCGCGTTGCTGCGGCTGACTCAATCCGAGTGTGGATGGGAACCGTTTCATGATCGAACCGCGTGAGGGTGTCTCGTGCCGGACAGGGGAGGGACACGAGGCGGGTGGAGTGGTTCGCGGAAATGTTTTGGGACGATGAGATTAAAGCAGCGAAACAACTCGAATACGCAATCGCAAACAGTTACTACTACATAGACCAAAGGCAAATTATGGACTTAGAATATCGTGTAAGTCTGACTTCACGACACCGTTTTTGGAGTCGATGTAGGCCATCTCTGCATTGTCGGCGTACCTAATTATGATGCCGGTAGACCAGAGCACCCAACGCATTGACTCACGCACCAATTCCAATTCTTCAGTGCTGATACATAGGTCGTCTTTGCGTTTCGGATGAGTTACGCGGTGGCGAACTTTGAGTGCTTTCTGAGTCTGATCCCATCCAGCATCGGAAAAGAATCTCGTAGGATCGAGATGCCAGCATTCGGCGCCAGTTCGGATGACGAAGGCAAGATCGTTTAGAAAAGGTCGTCTCGCCACTTCCATTTCAAGTTTACCCTGTTTGGAAGTTCGATGAGTTATGGTGCCGATCATGTATAACTTTGCAATTTGCAACTCACCGTAGCGTTCCATTCTGCCCACAAGCCACTTTGACACTAACCCGCGGAACCAATCAAGCATGCCTTCATTCAATGCGAAGGCAGCACGGACAAAGTCGCGGGAGGCGGTCGGAGACATTGTTGCCTCGACGCGATCCTCAGCAAGGATAATGTCTTGAACAAGATCGTTAATGAACGGAACCGGAATAGTCTGCCCATCTTGAACGAAGACTCTGCAACTCATGAAAACTCTCCGAGATAAGTTCCAAAGACCAAATGCCGAAAAATGGACACGCCGCACGTTATCAAGTTCACGCTGTTTGCCGCACAAGTGTCGTTGTAAAGAATAAGTTCCACCCCATTCGGCCACGCTGACGAATCACACGGTTTCCACCGTCAAATGGGGTTCGACATCAATTCGATGCTTGTAGAATACCCGCCTGACATGATAACAGTCAACACGTTCGCGTAGTCGCGTTCACGCGGCTGGTGGTGAAATTTTTTGGCAAGGTGCCTCTGATGGACACGCTTTACCCGATGAAGTTTGAGCCGATTTTTAAGAGCATGTTGTGGGGCGGACGGCGGTTGCCGGGGTTTGTGAACCGGCCCGCGCCGCACAACGACCCGGTTGGCGAGGCGTGGATGTTGAGCGACGTGGATGGGAACGTCAGCACCGTGGCGAACGGGCGCTTCCGGGGGATGTCGTTGCGGGACTTGCTGGCGCGACACGCTCGCGCCGTGTTCGGGGACGTTGTACCGGCGGACGGGAAGTTCCCGTTGTTGTTGAAGTTCATCGACGCGCGGCAAGAACTGTCCGTGCAGGTTCACCCCAACGACGAACAAGCCGTCCGGATGAAGGGCGAAGGCTTTCGCGGCAAGACCGAAGCGTGGGTGATTTTGCACGCCGATCCGGAGACCAGCAAAATCTATGCGGGGTTCCGCCCTGGCGTCACTGCTGACGAGTTCCGCGCGGCGATGCAGTCGAAGACGACCCCACAAACGCTCCACAGTTTCACGCCGAAGCCCGGCGATTGCGTGTTCTTGCGGTCGGGGACCGTCCACGCGATTGGCGCGAACATTCTGCTGTTTGAAGTGCAGCAAACCAGCGACATCACGTACCGGCTGTACGACTGGGACCGCGTCGATGCGAAGACCGGCCAACCGCGACAACTCCACGTCGAGGACGGGCTGACCTGCTCCGACTTCGCCAAAGGCCCGTGCCATCCCGTCTCGCCCAAGCGCGTCGGCGATCGGGACAACCTCGTCGATTGCGAATACTTCACGCTCGACCACACGCACCGTGACACCCCATTGACAGTCGGCGCCGCCGGGCAGTGCCGCGTCGTGGTGTGCATCCAAGGCAGCGGCACCGTGGGCGGCGAGCCAATCGCGCAGGGCGAGGTGGTGTTGCTGCCCGCCAGTTTGGGTGCTGTGGAAGTCGTGCCCAACGGGTCGATTCGATTGCTCGAATGCGGGATTCGGGCTTAGATGAGGTAGGTTTAACCCCACCCCCTAGCCCCCTCCCCGACGCGGAGAGGGGGAACAGCGGTCTTCTCTCCCCCCGTCTGCGGGGGGATTAAGGGGGGTTGAAGCTGCCACCCCACCCCGGCCCTCCCCGCAGACGGGGAGGGAGGGAGAGCAGTCTTCGCTCCCCTCTCCGCGTCGGAGAGGGGTTGGGGGTGAGGTGGATTTCAATCTTCATACTCCGCACTTTGGAGCCATGATGCTAATCGACTTGAACGCTGATCTGGGTGAAGGGGCAAGTGCCGATGCCGAGTTGATGGCGTTGGTCACGTCGGCGAACGTCTGTTGCGGTGCCCATGCCGGTGACCCGGTGTTGATCCGGGCGACGTTGGAGTTGGCGAAGCAACATCGCGTGACGGTCGGTGCCCATCCGGGCTATCCAGACCGTGAGCACTTTGGTCGGCGAGAGATGACGCTCACGCCTGCCGAAATCGGGGCACATTGCCTGTATCAAATCGGCGGACTGATCGCCATTTCGCGGGTGGTTCCGGTTGTCGTGAAGTACCTGAAGCCACACGGGGCGCTGTACAACCAGGCGTGCCGCAACCCTGAGTTGGCGAAGACGATCGTGGCCGTGGCGCTGATGTCCGGACTCGAACTGATCGGCTTGCCGGACTCGGAATTGGAAGCGGCGGCCAAGAAGTTGAACGTCCCGTTTCACCGCGAAGGCTTCGCCGATCGGCGCTACCGTCAGGACGGCAGTCTCGTTCCACGAACCGAACCGGATGCGTTCATTCACGATCCGGTCGAAGCCGTCGAGCAAGTCGATTGGCTTATCCGCGAAAAGCACGTGCGCACCATCTGCGTTCACGGCGACAACCCCGAAGCCGTGCGATTCACCCGCGCCGTCCGCGAATCGTTGCTACAACGTGGCGTGCGGTTGCAACCCTTTGCCTGATTGAAGACGACACCCCTGGTCAAATTCACTCTACTTGCACTTTGCCGCCGATTTGGTGTAATACTGGTCCTACCCACGCTCACGCTTTACAGGTTCGCCATGCCTTCTCATACCCACGCCATTGGCATCAATCGCCGCGAGTTGTTGCAGGTGGGTTATTCCGGGGCGATGGGCCTGGGGTTGATGGGCCTGCCAACGATGCCGGCGCTGGCACGGCCGGCGGTGGGTACGTCGCCATCGACGAAGTCGGCGAAGTCGATGATTCTGATTTTCCTCACCGGCGCGCCGAGCCACATCGACACGTTTGACCCGAAGCCGGATGCCCCGACGGAAATTCGCGGCGAGTTCGGCACAATTCAAACTCGTGTGCCTGGTCTGGTGGTCACGGAATTGTTACCCCAACTGGCGGCGCGTGCGGATAAGTACGCCGTCGTGCGGACACTGGCGCACAAGGATAACAACCACCTCGTTGCCACGCACCACGTACTGACTGGGCAAAAACAGCCCGGTGCATTCTTCGACAAAATCGCCAGCCGTGATGACTGGCCCGCTTACTCCTCCGCGCTCAACTACCTTCGCCCGCAAGCGGACGGCTTACCCAGTGGCGTGAACGTGCCGACGTTCCTCATGGAAGGCCCGCTGGTGTGGCCCGGCCAACACGGTGGCTTTCTCGGGCCACGCCACGATCCGTGGCAGATCAACCAGAACCCCAACGCCAAGGACTTCAAAGTCGAGAACCTGTCGCCGGGACCGGGTTTGGATGTGAATCAACTTGATGACCGCAAAGCCTTGCTCGATCAAGTGAATCGCGGGCAAGAATGGCTGTCGCAATCAATGGAAGGGCGGCGGATGTCCGATCAGCAAGACCGGGCGTTTTCGCTGCTCACGTCGGGGCGAGTGGGACAAGCGTTCGAGATTGACCGCGAATCTCCGGCGATGCGCGATCGGTATGGTCGGCACCCGTTCGGGCAATCGCTTTTACTGGCACGCCGGTTGATTCAGGCCGGGGTGCCGATCGTGCAAGCGAACATGGGCCGCGTGCAAAATTGGGACAGTCACGGGGATATTTTCAACCGCTTGAAACGCGATCTTGTCCCGCCACTGGATCGTGGAGTCTCTGCATTGCTCGACGATTTGGACAGCCTCGGAATGCTCGACGATACGCTTGTCGTAATGATGGGGGAATTTGGTCGCACGCCGAAACTCTCGTCACAAACCACAGGCAGTAAGATTGGTCGAGACCACTGGGCGCCGTGCTTCTTCGGCCTGTTCGCCGGTGCCGGTGTTCGCGGGGGCCAAGTGATTGGCAAGTCGGACAAGATCGGCGCCTACCCCGCCACGACACCGTATTCCCCGGACGATGTCGGTGCCACGATCTACCACACCCTCGGCTTAGAACCCGCCAGCGAAGTCCACGACCGCGTCAACCGCCCCGTCCAACTCAACCGTGGCCAAGTGATGCAAGCACTGTTCACGGGGTGAACCAGATGTGTCACCACGAATCACACGAATCGGACGAATAAAATCCTGAAAGCAAATACCCGATCGGCATCTGCGTTCCGCCTTTGTTCTCTATCTAAATCTGATTCGTCTGATTCGTGTGATTCGTGGTTTACTTCTTGTCTTTCTTCGCTTCGTACTCTTTGATGTAGGTTACGGGGTCTTCTTTGAAGGCATCTTTACAACCTGTGCAACAAACGTAGTAAGTTTTGCCAGCATGGGTTACCGGGATTGTCCCCCGGCCTCCGCTGACGATGCACTCGTTCCCTTTCCCGACACTGGCAAATGGCTCGCCTTCTTTTGTCGCACCGACTTGGTATTTCCGGGTGAAGCTGTTTCCGTCGAGTGGTTTTGTCTCGAAACGATACAGAAATCGGTTACTGTGGAGTATTGTGACCACGAGGCGATGTGTTTCGGTTTTCGTGGAACGATCGAGTGTCAGGACTTGTTCTTTTTGCTTACCTTCGGCCAAAGTTCCCACAAACGTCTGCTTTTCGTTGTCCGCTGTGGTTGTGGTCAGTTCATACGTCGTCGATTCAGGCAAGTATCGCAAGTCGGCTTTTGTGAAGTGTTTTCCCTTGTCAAACGTGAACTGCAAGCACACATCTTGACCCTTAAACTGCCACGCACAGGAAATTGTCTCGGTCCAGAACCCCTGCTGCTTTTCCGCGCGCGACCCCTCGGGGGTGCCAGTGGCTTTCCAATTGCCGACCAGCGATTGCAAAGGTTGTAACGCTTCCTTCCCCAATTTGGGAACCGGGTCGCCGATTAGGAGAAGTGCGTAGAGTGGGATGAGTAGGTGAAACATGAGCCAAATCCAAAAAAAACAGGGGTCGTGCTATCAGATGATAACACCGACCCCTGGGCAAAGTAGTGAGAGTTCCGCTACGAAGTGCTACGTTGACGAATTCTCGGCGAGACCACCAAACACTTGGGTCACACCCTGGTGATCTAGGAAAACGGGAATTCCACCCGGACTGAGAAACATCCCTAAACCGCCCCGTATTGCGAGTGCTTCGGGATAATCGATTTCGTGACGGTCACCATTGACCATCGAAATGATAAATGGCACGAACGGCTTCCGGCGTTTCAGTACCAAAATCGTGCTTTCAAAGTTGTCCCGTTCCATTGTGTTGCTCTCAAAATTTGAGTCCGTGTGCTGAGGTGCATCGTACCTCAGTTTTAGCTCGAACACAACAATGCGAACGGATTGTCACCACTTACCGTGGCTTGCGTTTGTAGGCGGCGGGGCGCGGTGGCGCGTCGGGAAGTTTGGCGGCAATTCGGTTGTGTAAAACCAGTGGTTGAACGGGTGTCATCGCCTTCGTATCGCTGCTGACGGGCTGGGACTCGTCCTTTGGTGGGGTCAAGCTCACCACGTCTTCGTGCGACTTCTTGTCGTGGATTTCTTGGCGGTCGATTTGGACATTGGGCGGGGCTTCGATGCCGATCTTAACGCGGCCAGGGCCGACGCTGACGACTGTGATGCGGATGTTACCCTGAACAACAATTTGTTCACCGGGTTTGCGGGTCAATACGAGCATAATTCTTCCCTCCTGGACGGGGTTGAGAGTTATGGCTCGCAACCGCCGGCGGCCGGAGCCGCGTTTCTTCCTGATGTTCGACGCAAATCAATGTTCCCGAAACGCGATCACTGTAAGTTGTGATAAATGCGTGAGTTTAGGGCTTACGAATTCAAAGCCACTTGTCTTGAGGTTGACAGAGCATAATTCGCCATGAAACCTAGTGTCAAGCCCAGTTTATTTATTATCCAAGGAACTCGGTTCTCACCTCATTGCTGAACCATTGTACCCCACAAGACAAGAGACCGCAGCGGAATCGTGTCCGTAACCGATATTACCGCTATAATTTCTGCATCTTACATGCCATGAGGGAAAATTTGTGTCGGGTGCATTTCAGAACGGGGCAAAGAACACATTTCCAACCTGATGGTCTTCCCGCTTTCGATACGCCCCTAGGCTGTACCACTCTTCGCGTCGGCTCCTGGCTTCTTTCATCCGGGTTGGACCCGCGATTAGTTGTGACAATCGACGTGCTAACTTCCTAGTAATGCTGGTTAACTCGACCGAGATCGGAGGCCCGATTCGCTCGTAGGGTTTGTGGGTTTCCAAGAATCGGCACGCTTTATTCACCCCCGGCAATCCAGTATCATGCACCGCCACTACGCCGCCGACGCGAAGCAAGAGGTCAGCGAAGAATAAGTTCATCAACGTGTAGTCGAAGGAATGCCAGCCGTCGATCAGGATGAAATCGAAGCGTCGCTTTTGTTGAATCAGTTTGGGCATGGCAAAGTAATCAAAGTCTTCCATCAACTCGTACAGGTCCGCGAAACCTGCTTGGCGGACGGCTTCCACACCTTGGCCTTTCCAACCCTCTTCGGCAGTCTGAAACGGGTCAATCGCCGTATGCCGACCGTGACCTAACTCACGCAGGATTTTGCAGATCGCAATCGTACTTCCCCCGTTCGCCATGCCGATTTCCAGTGTCTGCACCGGACGGACGTCGAGCAAAACGTCACGCAGTCGCTGATACTCCTCCGGACGCATTGAAGCGGGTGCCTGGGGTGCGTTCGTTTTGTTCGGCGTTGTCGCGTGGTCCATAGTTGGTTATCTCGATCACTAGGTGCCAGAATTCAGCGTGTACACAGTATCAATTGTCGTTGCTTATTGCGTGACGCTTCCACGTGGGCTGATGATATTGACAATGAATGTTGTCATTTTCTCGACTAAGATTCGCGTGGAGAATCTCTCTTCGATTGTAAGTCGTGCATTACGACCGAGGGATTCGCACTGGTGAGGATTGGCGTGCAACATCTGAATCGCATTCGTCAACGCCGTGGCATCGTTTTGAGGTACGACCACTGCGTTAAACCCGTCAACTACGAAATCGCGGCTAGTCCCAGTCGCGGTCACGATGACGGCTTTGCCCATCGCCATCGCTTCAAATAAGGCGGTGATACCACCAGCAGATTCCACGTCGTGGAGTGGCAATACCACAAATCGTGCCGCCGCGTACAACCCCCTGAATTCCCGATCGCTCAATCGGCCGGATAGAAACTCAACATGTTGATAGGAGACCAAATCAGTTTCAACCGGCCGCCAACGTGTTTTCAGCTTCACTTTCAGCGATAACGATTGTAGGGATTTCCAGAGTGTTTCATAATCACGCGACCGATCATCTCCAACTGTTAAGATGTAATCTCCGCCGACAATGTGCCGGGGATGAAAAAACATCTCATCGACATTGTAGCCAAGATGCAGGAGCGGTCCCCGGACAGTATGCCGACTACGAAGTGCGTCCATTTGACGTGTGGTGAGCATCATCAAGCCATCGAATCGCTTGAGTACAATCCGCTGAATAAACGTGACAACCCGCCACGGATTCCCGACGCTGGCGTCCCAGAGGATGACCTTCGGCTTGAACCAGAACAGCCGCCGAAGCAACAACAAAAATACCCCGCCACTTTCAAAAACGACCACGATTGCGTCGGCATCACGCTGTGTGAGCAGCACTTGGATTGCTCGGATCAAGTCGAGGCCACGGTAGTACGGGTTGCTGTTGCCCAACAGGTTCCACGGCTTTTCGTGCGGGTTGATCGTCGTGACTTGGATCCCCTGTTCGCCCAGGATTCGCTGCACAGCCGCCGTGTCGATTGCGTTGTCCGAATCAACCGGCGAAACAACCGTTGGCCAGCGACCGGGGGGGAGAAAGACGACCGCCTTCAATTGTGGTCTCAACGGCTTCGCCGTCTGCTGCTCCCCGGATGGTGTTGCCATACCCCAGACGCTCCATGTGATTCAGCATTCGAGATCATGTCGTCCCATTTCTATAGCATTTTCTTGGGAAGGATATGAAATTGATCCGTTTATCACCAATTGGCCCTCGTTGACAAGGAGACAATGTGTCGATTCAAATTCGGACGGTCGAGTCGCAGCGGTTCTCGCAAAATTCCTACGTGCTTTGGCGGGAATCCAGTCCGGAGGCGTTCGTGATTGATCCGGGATTCGATCCCGAGCGAATCTTGCAGCTTTTACGTAAACACAACCTGACACTTACGGCAATCGTCCTCACGCACGGCCACATCGACCACATTGCTGGCAACGCTGCGATGAAGGCGGCGTTCCCGGCCGCGCCCATCATCATCGGCGTGAACGACGCGGAGATGTTGACCGACCCGATGTTAAACTTGAGCGGGGCGTATGGAATACCCGTGGTCAGCCCGGCAGCAGACCGCTTGGTTGTGGAAGGGGATCAACTGACGGTTGCGGGAATTGAGTTGGAAGTGTTCGACATCCCCGGCCATTCACCGGGCCACGTGGTCTACCTCGTCCGCGAACCCACGCCGATGATGGTGTTGGGCGGCGATGTCCTCTTTCAAGGCAGCATCGGCCGCACCGATTTCCCCGGCGGCAGCTTCGACCAACTCGCCACCGGCATCCGCACCAAACTCTGGCCCCTACCCCACCACACCAAAGTGTTCCCCGGCCACGGCCCACCCACAATCATCGGCATCGAACGCGCCACCAACCCCTTCGTCGGCGGCGCGGGGTGAAAAGCAAGAATCGGTGGGGAGGGTAATAGTGGGTTGTGGGGTTGTGGGATTCTGTTTCCGTTTCAGTTCCGATCAATTCACCCTATCGAAGTACACATGACTTCTAAGGATGCTCTCGATTGCAAAAGCGCTAATGCAACAAGGCTTTACTGGTCGTTGATGGAGAGTTTGCAGAAAAGCGTTTTGCTTGTGCCAACATGGGCTGCTCCACGAGCCGCCAACTGGCGTAGGCGAGGACCGCCGTAGCGGGTAACGCCGTCAGGAACAGCTCCACCGGATTGGAAATGCCCAGGAAACGCACGATAGTTTGCTGGACGGGAAAGGCGTACAAGTAAACGCCGTATGAAATGTCATGTTTCGCAAACAGCGTGGCACCCGGCGTGAATCGTGCGTAAGCGATTCCAAATAGCAAATATGCGAAAACTAACGGGTAGACCAGGGCGGTCGTGGTCCGCGACTGCATGGCCGCCGCGACGAGTCCGCAACAAATGAGAGAGTACAACACGGTCAGGCGTGGAGGGCCGAACACACCACTCGATACGGCCGCTCCTAGGAAAAAAAACGTGAGAAAGCGGGACAGTAGTTTATATTCGGTACCCGGCATATGTATTATATTCAATGCATAAATCGCGTAGCACAATGTGAAAGTAATCAAGGAGGCTCGTTTCCCGCCTGCGATTCCAAATACCCCCAACACAAGCGTAAGGGCATAACATTGGAATTCAGTTTGTAGAGTCCAGAGTGAGCCGTTCACATGGTTGGGAAAGGGGTTTGATTTGAACACTGGGGGCTGATCCAGTACGCCGTAACCCAGAAACAGAATGTCTCTTAATAATTGATCATTGTGGTAATACACGTTTTTTAGATATACCAAAAAGTCGGGTGTTGAAGCAATCGTCCCGACAGTCAATGAGAACAATAAGGTGACCCAGTACCCAGGGTAGATTCGCAGAAATCGGCGGATGATAAAATCAGCCGGAGAACGAGACCGGACCCAACTTTGAGTGATAAGACATCCGCTAATCAAGAAAAAACCGTCTACGGAGACGCCCCCGAAACCTAAAGTGCCAGCCGTAAAAACGGACAGTGGTTCGGATTTTATGTTACCTGTCAGTGGGTAGCTGTGCGAAAACAAAACAAGCACGGCAAAACACAATCGCAGCGCCCCGAAGTTGTTGTTCCGTTGCGCATCGCGGCCACTTGAATCGCCAGTTCCATCGTGCATAGTTCGGATCTCGATGATGTTTCAAGCTGTCCTCCCACCTAACATCTCCCGCCGAGTGTTTTAAATTTTGCTTCCGTCTAAACGGTAACCAGATGTTATAGTCACTTTGACTCTCAATTGATATTGCCGTTCCATCAATCGGCAGACCAAGCCTATTGTGAAACCATGCCCTAACGGGTTATAGCTTACAAACAGGTCGTTCGTCGCCCACCACTAGACTTGGAAGTGGAAAGGCCAATTTCGATCGTAAAAAAATCGGAAAACAAGGCCCGCAAGCTGATTAGGGAAAGTGTACAAACCGACCGTGTGCAGTTTCGTATTCTCCCACTGCCTCGGAGTGGATGATCAGTTCAGTCGCCACCGGATCCCTCGATTCCGAGCCGCGCATGAACACGCGGCCGCGCGGCTTCCCATTTGGACCACACGCCTTCGCCGGTTTGATTCGATCTTCGTCGCAGTTCTGCAATATAAGCATCACCGACCAGTTCTGGAGTCGGAGGATTGTCCTGCGCATCCAAAAGAGCTTCGATCAGCGCGAACCGCTCATCATCGGTTAAGGTGAGTGCGGAATGGTAAATCTGTTCTGTCACTGGACTCATCACAACCCCCGTTGGTGTTGTCGATTACTGTAACCAATGGTCGGACTACTCGCAACTCGCAGGAGAAATCCGCCGCCCTAGTTCCGCGTACAGTTCCGCGACTGCCTCGAATGCGTCGCGGATGTTGGCGTTGGCTTCTTCCAAGGTGTTACCTTCCGTCAACAACTCCGGCAGTGCGGGACACGTGACGGTGTAACCACCCTCTGGCTGTGGCGTAAACACCAAGGGAATGCGGAACATCACGTGATTCAACCTCAAGAACAAGCGATTTCCACCAACGCTTCGATTTTACCTCGGCGCGAACCCTATGTTAATCCCCATTGTCCGGTTTGCATCATCCAACAGTGTCGAACCCAGGAGTATTTTCGATGCCGAAGCTGAACCAGATCAACGCGATTGTCTCGGGGCGGAAAGCTGAAGCGGAGAAGGCGATCACGGACATGTACAAGCTCATCCAAAAGGATCAACTCTTCAATGGCCGCGAACGGACGTACCGGCCGATCGACGAAGTCAACGGTCAGAAACAACCGGCGGAATCGCAGCGGGTGCAGCAACGGGCGGATGACCTGATTCGCCAAGCGATCGGCAAATGGACGGAACTGTGGAACCTGATTTACATGCAAGACCTCGGCAACCAACAGGCGAAAGCCGATGTGGTTGTGGACGGAAAAACCCTGCTACCGCAAGTGCCGGTGACGTTCCTGTTGTTCCTTGATAAGCAGGTGAACGACTTGGAAACGTTCATCTCGAAGTTGCCAACGCCCGACCCGGCGGAGGAATGGAGCCACGACGCGAACTCCGGCTTCCTGCGTAGTAAATCGACGGAGAGTTTACGGACCTCGAAAGAACCGACGGTGATCGTGAAGTACGAAGCCACCAAGGATCACCCCGCCCAAACCGAACTGTTCACGAAGGATGTCCCCGTCGGCACGTGGACGCAAATCCTGTACTCCGGCTGCATCACGACCGACAAGAAGAACATAATTTTGGAACGTATCAAGAAGCTCCAAGAAGGCGTCAAGCCTGCCAAGGAACAGGCGAATTTGCAAGACATCGAACGCCAGAAAATCGCCGACGCCCTCTTCGGCTATGTGTTCGGGGTGTAATGGGTCTTGTGACGTTGTCATGCTGCTGGATGCGTTCGGTTTTCAACCCCACCGGGGTTGTTCGATTAGCCCAGGGTAGGAGGCTTTGCGACGATCCCTGGGACTCTTCCGCCTTGGGGACTCTTCCGCCTTGGGGACGCCCACGCCCAGGAAGTCTGTTGGCAATGGGTGCAGGTTCCCAGGGTAACGGACCTTCGGTCCGCAACCCTGGGCTAATCGAACAACCCCGGTGGGGTTGGAAGGCGAAAAGGTTTCCCCACTGAACCTTTCCCCAGTATTGCGTATCATCCCTAGGCACAGGCGTGCAGAATTCAGAGTTAGGTTTAGCTTCAGCAAGACGACTGCGAACAGTGTGGGTTCGACTCCCACCCCCGCCACCAGCCGGTAGCAACAGACCACGGCGGGGTAGCCCAACGGCAGAGGCGTAGCAGCGCAACAGGCTCAGATTGTCCACGCCAAAACTATTAACCCCGCGCCGAGGTGTTCGATCGACGTCTGGCTTCCGACCAACGATTGCGGGTTCGATTCCCGTCCCCCAGGCTTCACCACGATCCAACAACTGGGGGTCGCCTAACGGAAAGGCAGTTGGTTTCAGTCTCAAAGCCGGCAACAGGTCACCGCGAACATCCAAGTCCCTGAGACGGCGCCGGAATCTGCCCGGTCACAGACCACAGATTACCAACTTCCGCCCCGGTAGGAGTGCCATCCTGCCGGGGCACTTTTTTTGGTATGACCCGTGCAGTTTGAACCCGACCAAATTCCTTGTCATTCGGACTCGCAAGCCAAAACTCGAATCACTCATTCGTGTCGTATGCTAAGCAACACGTTGAAGTTTAAGCAATCGCGATTCAGGGCAGTGCTATGGGCGTGACACGACTCTTGCTGGCGACTGCGGTCATCTTGGCTCATAGTGGCGGCATTTTTGGGTTCAAACCACTGGGTGCCGTTCCGGCCGTGCAGTCGTTTTACATGATCTCGGGCTTTTACATGGCCCTGATCCTGACGGAAAAGTATCGCGGCCCCGGCTCATATCGGCTGTTTCTCACCAACCGTTTGTTACGGTTGTACCCGATGTACTGGGTGGTTGCGATCGCTTCGCTTGCAGTTTGGGTGATCGCTAGTGTCGCGTTCGGGAAGCCGGGTCCACTAGCAGCGGGTCACGATCTCAGTTGGCCAGCCCACCTGTTCGTTCGCCTCACGGATGTCTTCATTGTCGGCCAAGACCTGACGTTGTTTCTCGGGGTCGATTCCGACGGCGGCCTCTACTGGACCAAGAGCTTCCGGGCGACGCCACCGCCCTACGTCTGGCAATTTGTCCTGGTGCCGCCCGCTTGGTCGTTGAGCATCGAGATTCTGTTTTACCTCATCGCGCCGTTCTTGGTCCGTCGCTCCACGGCAATCATTGCATTGGTTATGGTTGCAAGCTTAGGACTGCGTGGTTACATCTACTTCGGCCTAGACCTCAACACGGACCCGTGGATTTACCGCTTCTTTCCCACAGAGTTGGCGTTTTTCCTGGCCGGTTCCCTCGCCTACCGAGTCTATCGGTGGCTATTAACCCAACAGCCACCCCGCAGTTTGGCCCTTGCGATTACCGCGTTCTACTTGCTGGTCACCCTCAGTTACCAGTTCCTTCCCAACCCGGAGTTCCTGGGTGCATTCGGAAAGCTTTGGCCGTTCCATGCACTGACCTGGCTCGTGATCCCGTGGCTGTTCCTGACCAGTCAGCAGTCACGGGTTGATCGCTACATCGGTGAGTTGTCGTACCCCCTGTACATTGTCCACTTCTGGGTTTTGTGGGTGATCCCGACCGGGTGGCGCTTCGCGGGTGTACCCTCGGAATCAGGCTGGGTATCGCTGACCGTCTGGCTCGGCGCTGTGATTTGTGCGATTGGATTGCATCACCTAGTGGGCGTTCCACTCGAACGTTACCGGCAAGCACGTGTCCGAGCCGCAGCACAGGGTAAACTCGCTGAGAGTGGCAAAGGTTAATTCATCACAACCAGATCACTCGCGCCGTTCCTCTCGCATCGGTTTGACGTCGGCGGGGATGTCTTCGGACAACACGGTCTTCCACTCCACGTCGAACGTGCCGCGGTAGCCGAAGAGCGGACCCCAGACGCGGTTGGTCACGTTGACTTCGATGCGGAACTTTTGAATCGTATCGTCGTACCACTCGCACACGTCGGCGATGCCGGAAAAGAACAGCGGGAACCGGAAGCCGACCAGCCCTTCGTAGAAGCGCTGGTCGCCGGAGCGGAGCCGTAGGCCACCTCGTTCATCGACGCTGAGGTCGATGTCCACCGCCAAGTGCTGGTGGGAGCCGAGGTAGTCCACGATCTTGCCACGCCGTTGGCTGAGAATCATGTAGGCGTCGAACCGGCGTGGACGCCTAGTCTTGAAGTCCCGAATCCAGGTCACGGTCTCGCGGCCAAAACTGTCGCGGTAGGCATAGTTGCGAATCGTGAACGGGACGTTGGTACCGCGTTCGGGGAACATGATCCGTCGCCACGTGCCGACGTACAGGAACGGCAGCGTGTAGGACCGCCCGTGCCACAACTCCTGCATGACGCCGGTGCCGATCGCCGCCACCCCGTCGGCACTACTGAACCCGAAGCGTTTCTGAATTTGCGGGTGCAACCGCGTGAAGTCGGAACCAAGAACGTGCTGATAGATCGAGGTCATGTTCGTTTCTCCGGCGGCTTGCGCAGGCAGCGGCGTGCGGACGGCAAATCTCGACTGACGAACAAGCCGATCGTGGCCACGGCCATCATCAGGACATTCAGGCTGATCGGGTTGAAGGCCGCCACCAGATACTGCGGCGAGTTGACGGCCACACTAACCGTGGCCCCAACCATCAGGATAATCGTAATCAGGAAATGCCAGCGCCGAGGAAACACCAGCATCGCCAACCCGAAGATCACTTCACACCAGCCGACAATCGTGACGACTAACGGCGCCAGAGTCTCCGAGATACCCGCCTGCTGAACCATTGCGAGTTCATCGGCGTGCTGGTTAAGCAGCTTGGGGATGGCGCCCTGATAAAGCCAGACAAGGGCAAGTGAACCGCGAGCAATGAGATGGATTACGCTTCGTTGCAAGGATACCGCTGGATCAATGCCCTTCTCGATCCACAGCCGTAAGCGGTCGAAACTCCACGCCGTCGCCCAGCCCATAATCGGGCGAAACACAAGCGCATTGAAGACTCGACCCACTGCATCGAAGCGAACGCGGTAGTCATACGACGTGAAGAACCGCAGGCCGTCTTCGGTGGGAACGTAGCGCCAGTAACCCGCCCCTTCGGAGATGAGTGACTTCGGGTCGTCGGACCAAAACTTCAGCGCCGAAGTGCGTTCGCCGTTGGCACCGTCACGCTGGCCAACCGTCTCGCCACCACCCCGAATGGCCAAGCCGAACCCGATGCGCGTGGCGTACAGGAACTGCTGCGGGTGGGTTTCGTCGGGACGTGGTAGGTACTCGATGTCCGTGAACCGGAGATCCCAGCGAGCGTGCAAGTCCGGCGTCTGCGTCAAACGCCACAGGTCGCCCATCGCCCCGTGAATCCGGATCTCGACGTAGATACTCATCGCCAGTACCCTCTGCCGCTGCCGCATCGACTAACGCCACTGGACACGCTTAAATTCAAAGACATGACCGAAATTTCAGCGTCACTTCAACAGCGTGGCGTGCCGATACTGTGTCATGCCGGTTTTGTAGCCTCATTTCATCGTCAAAACGCCGTTCGCAGGGTTCAACAGCGTAACACCTAGAGCATTTTCAGTTTCCTTGTTGCGTCCGGGTTAGCCCGACGCGCCAGTTTTGAAGTTGCGCTCTCGGTGTACCCCGAAGGGGTTGAATCGAATAGCCCAGGGTCGCGGCGCTTCGTCGCGCACCCTGGGTCGGCCCGGAAACGGATCTTACCCCGAAGGGGTTACATCGTTCCCAGTGGCGCATGATGCAACCCCTTCGGGGTAGGTTAAGGGTGGTCGAGAACCCAGGGTGCGCGGCGAAGCGCCGCGACCCTGGGCTATTCGATTCAACCCCTTCGGGGTACACCGAGAGCGCAACTTCAAAACGCGCCAGCGAGGGGTCTGCCGAAACGAACTCCACGCCGTATCAACGTTGTTCGGCATGACGGACCGGGGCGGGACCGTCCCGACCGGACCCCTCGCTAGCGCGTCGGGCTAACAAAACCGCAAGTAGGACATTGAAAATGCTCTAGGCCGTGTTGATTGAAGGCGGGTCAACGACGGCGGCCTGAAAATCTCATTTGAGCCAGATCATTGTTGCGGCTAGCAAGACCATCCCCAGAAAGT
>JAYVXO010000061.1:0-7180 GCA_043785105.1 Fimbriiglobus sp. | reverse complement strand
GAGAACGCTCGCCGGGGTGAATCCGTGCAGCGAGAGTTGGCCGAAGGGAAGGAACGGGAAGCCCAATTCGAGAAGGCCAACGCCCTGCAAGCCGCCGCCGCCGAGAAGGCCGCCAACGCCCAAGCCCAAGTCCGCTTGACGCAGATCGAGAAGGGCAACGCGGTCCTCACGTCGATCTTCGACGACCTGGACATTCACAAAGTCAAGGAAGGCACCGAGCCACTGGAGGCGGTGCTGGCGAAGCGATTGGTGAAAGCGGCAGAGCAATTGGAAGGGGACGCGGTGGGTGACCCGCTGGCGGTAGCGAAGCTGCAAAACAAACTCGGCGAGTCACTTTGCAGCCTCGGTTTTGCAACCGAAGCCATCCCGCTGTTCCAGAAAGCGCGGGCGACGCGGACAGCCGATTTGGGGGCGAATCACCCCGACACGCTCGACAGCATGAGCAACCTCGCGTCGGGCTACCAAGCCGTCGGGAAGCTCGACCTTGCCCTACCGCTGTTTGAGGAGACCCTGAAGCTCCAGAAGGCCAAGCTCGGGGCCGACCACCCCGACACCCTCACCACCATGAGCCACCTCGCGTCGGGCTACCAAGCCGTCGGGAAGCTCGACCTTGCCCTGCCGCTGTTCGAGGAGACCCTGAAGCTCCAGAAGGCCAAGCTCGGGGCCGACCACCCCTCCACCCTCACCACCATGAACAACCTCGCGTTGGGCTACCATGATGTCAAGAAACTCGACCTCGCCCTGCCGCTGTTCGAGGAGACCCTGAAGCTCCGGAAGGCCAAACTCGGGGCCGACCACCCCTCCACCCTCACCAGCATGAACAACCTCGCGGGGGGCTATAAGGCCGTGGGGAAACTCGAACTGGCCCTACCGCTTCACGAAGAGACCCTGAAGCTCCAGAAGGCCAAGCTCGGGGCCGACCACCCCTCCACCCTCACCACCATGAACAACCTCGCGTTCGTCTACCGGGCCGCCGGGCGACTCGCCGAAGCCTTGCGGCTGCTGGAAGAGGCTTACCAGGCGTCGAAACAGCACGCCTCACTTCGGTTTGTTGGGCTGCAACTTCTCGACGGCTATGTCCAAGCGGGCAAGTCCCAAGAGGCGGCCACGCTCGCCGTCGAACTGCTGAACGATGCCCGCACGACATTGCCGAAAGGAAGCCCGCAACTGGCACAAGAGTTAGTAACCATCGGCTACGCACGACTGCAACTCAAAGCCTTCGCCGACGCCGAACCGCTCCTCCGGGAAGGCCTCGCCATCCGCGAGAAAGCGCAGCCGGATGTCTGGACCACGATCAATACCCAGTCGCTGCTCGGCGGCGCACTGCTCGGCCAAAAGAAGTACGCCGACGCCGAACCGCTTCTGCTGAAGGGCTACGAAGGGCTGAAGGCCCGCGAGAAGTCGATCCCCGAACAAGGCAACACCCGCATCCCCAGAGAGCATCGACCGCCTCATCGAACTGTACACCGCCACCAACAAGCCAGACGAAGCGAAGAAGTGGCGCACCGAACGCGCGAAGTACCCAGAAGTGGCCGCGATGCCACGGGTGGTAAAGTGAACCATCGACGCGAAGGTAATAGAATGCAGTTGGAGGAAACTTGACATGGCGTTCAGCAACTTTACACTCGAATCCGCACTGACCGAATTCGGTCTGTCGATGACGACGAGGCGTTCCCTTTTTGAAAATGTGCCCGCGATCCCCATCGGGCCGTCGGTCGGGTACACGCTTGAAACGATGGGTCAATTGGCCTTGACCGTCAACACGGAGAAGGCGCGTTCGGAATGGCTGATCGCCCCGGTACTCGGGGAAGTTTGGGTTCGTGCCCGGCACACCATTTGTCTTCTGTCCGGCGTGGATTTTACGGTTGACAAAGAGGCGGGCTTGACGGGGGTGGTCGATTTCCTTTTCGGCAAGGGGCCTCAAGTGTCGTTTATCACGGCACCCGTGTTGGCCGTCGTGGAAGGGAAGAACGAGAGCATCCCAGCTGGACAGGGGCAGTGTGTGGCGGAAATGGTTGCGTCGCAACGGTTCAACCGGAAGGCCAATAATGCAATCGAAACCGTTTACGGCGTCGTGACCACGGGCAACAACTGGCGGTTTCATCAACTTCGCGGCACGGAACTGGCGATCGACACGCGGGAGTATTTGATTTCCGAGGTCGATCAGATCCTAGGCATCTTAATGTACATCGTCGGCCACAACCCGATCACGCCGAACAGTTGACATGTCTGGGTATCGGCATTACTAATGACGTTCGACGGTTTGCAACGGCCTCATCAACCTCTCCACCGCGACGAACAAGCCGGACGAAGCCAAGAAGTGGCACGCCGAACGCGCCAAGTACACGGAGGTGGCGCCGATGCCACGGGTGGTGAAGTAATGCAGCGCGTGGCGAGCAGTTATGTACAATAACAGTGGAGGATTTTAACATGCCGCTACGCGACCACTTCCACCCGCCCGTCAGCCGCCAGGTTTCCTGGGAGGAAATCCACGGCGGTTGGCCGATGGTGATCGTTCAGCAATTGAAGAAGCAACTTCCGCCCGGCTATGTTTCGGGTCCGAAGGTGCATTCCGGGGCACACATCGAAGTTGACATTGCTACCTACGAGCGAGACGACGCGCTGACGGGCATGTCGGACCGCGACAACGACGGTGGGGTTGCCACTGCACTCTGGACGGTCGCCGCGCCGAGTTTGGCCGTCGAAACGGACATCCCGGACGACGACGAATTCGAGGTCCGCGTCTACGACGCCGAGCGCGACCGCACGCTCGTGGCGGTCATCGAACTCGTCAGCCCGGCCAATAAGGACCGCGTGGAAAAACGGAACCGCTTCATCGGCAAGTGCGCGGCCCTGCTCCGCCAGGGGGTGGCGGTCAGTATCGTTGACGTGGTGACGACCCGGCAGTTCAACCTGTACGCCGAACTGCTGGCCTTTCTCGGGCAGACCGACCCGACGCTGACCGGCGAACCGGCGGCGATCTACGCCGCATCGTGTCGCTGGGTGTTGGGCGAACGGCGGGGAAAACTCGAAACGTGGTCCCATGTGTTAGCGGTCGGCCGGCCGCTCCCGACGTTGCCGCTGTGGCTCTCGCCGGTCCGCGCCGTGCCGCTGGACTTGGAACAGAGTTACGAAAAGGCTTGCGACGACTTGAGTGTTCGATAACCGCCGAACACGCCAAGTACCCGGAGGTCTCGCCGACGCCGACAAACTCCAACTGGCCACCAAGCTCCACCACCTCGCCGAGACCACCAACGACAAACCCGAAACCGCCCGCTGGCGTACCGAGTGAGCAAACTGGTGCCTGAAGTCGCCCCGCTACCACGGGCCGTGGTGAAATAGCCGACAGGTGGGGTACAATACCGGCAGGAGGGTTTGCCATGCCGATGCACGACTGGACCGAAGTCGAACCGACGATTTATCACCACTTCCACCAAACTTGGTCCGTCGAGATCTGTGATTCACTGAACGCGGGGCTGTTGCCGCCAGGATTGTCCGCATTGATTGAACAACACACCGGCGGCGTGGTCCCGGATGTTCTTGCGGTCGAGCGGCGAACGCCACGTCGGAAGCGGACTAGCGGCACGGCGGTCGTACCGACGACGCGGATGAAAATCGAAACGCAGGCCAACACGTTGCTGCGACGGGCGAACCGGGTTGCCATTCGGCATCGACTGGGCGAAGTGGTGTGCATCATCGAGATCGTGTCGCCGGGGAATAAAGCGAGCCGGTCAGCGGTGCGGTCGTTCGTGGAGAAGACTCACGAGTTCATGCGGGCGGGCGTCAACGTCCTGTTGGTCGATCCGTTCCCGCCGGGACCGCGTGACCCGCACTCGCTGCACAAATTAATTTGGGACGAGATTGAAGAAACGCCGTTCGAGATGCCCGCCGATGAGCCGCTGTTGTTGGCCGCCTACAAAGCGGCGGACGACACGGTCGGTCTGTCGCCGATAGCCTACTTGGAGCCGTTCCGCGTCGGGGCCGTGATGCGGGACATGCCCGCGTGGATTGATCCCGATTTCTTCGTCGAGGTGCCGTTGGAGCGAACCTATCAAGCCGCCTGGGATGTCTGTCCGGCGGACTTCCGCTACTTGGTCGAGTATGGCAAACTGCCCGACGAGTGATTGCTTACCGTCGTCTCAGTAGTAGGCCGGCGGCCAGTAGGCCACCGCCGACGGCGAAGGCCATTAGCCCGAGGGCGATGGGGTCGAAGAAGAGAACCAAGGTTTTGCCGATCCACGGCCAGCCGAGCCAAGCGGTGATTACGCCGATGGCGAGGCCGGGGCCGAACGACAGATCGCTGGCGACTGCGCGGCCACTGACGGCGTCGTACAGCATCATGGGGATTTTCAGCAGCAGCGCGGCGAACGCGCCCAGGAAGAAACCGACGAGCACAATTTGCCACCCGAGAAACGCGCCGACCATCATCAGTAAATCGGCATCACCGAGTCCGAGCGCTTCGCGTTTCATGCCGACTTCAAACAAGAACTTGATGGCACGCACCAACCCCATGCCGAACGCGGCACCGACGAACCCGTTGAGTAACCCGAGTTGCC
Organism: Fimbriiglobus sp.; assembly: GCA_043785105.1. GTDB lineage: Bacteria > Planctomycetota > Planctomycetia > Gemmatales > Gemmataceae > Fimbriiglobus. The sequence continues at coordinate 2,624 of JAYVXO010000061.1, read as the reverse complement.
AAGTGCCTGGCGGTGCCCACGATGGCGTCGGCCCCCAGCACGGCCACGGCATGATCCCGTTCGGAATGTCGGCCATCACCTGTGGCAGAATCCACGGCAAGTTATTCGGAATCTGTGCCAAAGTCACCGGGTCCATCGTCGGCCACGGCCAGGGGAACGCGGTGGAAACGATCAAGCCGACAATCGTGCTGATGTAGGTCAACTGCGCGGGGATGATCTGATGCTCCGCATCAATCAACGCTGCTGATACAAGCATCGAGAGCAAGAAGGCGTGGCAGAAGAAGTAGATCCAATCGGCCAGCGGCGGCATGGCGAAGTTGCCGGCGTAGCTAAACTGCAAGCCGGGTGCGAAGTGCCACGGCTTAACGAACGCGGGGCCGTTGGTGCCTTGGCTGAGAATCTCGATCCAAAAGAGCGCGACGAAGAGGATGCCGGTTATCAGTTCAACCCACAAATAACGGGACGAAAAGTGGGCGCCGCAATTGCGACACTTCCCGCGCAGTCGTAGGTAGCCGATGATCGGGATGTTGTCGAAGAGCCGCAGTTTTTGCAGACAGGTGAAGCACCGGGAACCCGGCCACATGATGCTTTTTTCGTAGGGAAGCCGGGCGATGACGACGTTCAGAAAACTCCCCACGCCGAGGCCGACCACGAAGACCCAGAGCGAACACAGGGTGACGACGATCTCAAACCACCAGTCCAACATGCGGAGACTCACCCAAGGGCATTTGCGGGCGGCAAGTCACGGGAGGCCGCCTGCCATGCGTTCAGATTAGACATGAGCCAAGAAAAGGCAATTTGAGTCTACGAAATAAGCACTTTTTGTCCCGTTCCGTTTTAGCCTTTTACCTCAAGGGCACTGAATAGGGGCACTGAATTCCGTCAGATGGGACTCAAATGAAGTGGCAAGAAACTCTAGCGGCGCCTGGTTCCGTCAATCAAAAGACACTTGGTACGCAACCGTTGACGGACTAAAAACTAACCTCAAAGTGAAAGGCAAGCACAACGCCAAACTCGCTCAACTGGCTTGGCACAAACTCATGGCAGGTGGGCTACCCTCTCAACCCATTCCAGAGCCGATTGTTGCCGCACCAAAGGCGTTAAAAGTTAACGAGTTGATTACGCTCTACCTGGAATCGAAGTGCGGCACCGTGAAACCAACCACCCACGCAACCTACGGCACTCTGTTGCGGAAAGTGTCGGCACGGTTTGGTAACGAGGTGGCTGAAAGGTTGAAGGCTACGGACATGATGCGGTGGTTGAACTTGTTGCCAGTGTCCAAGTCAACCAAGTGCGACATAGCCGGGTGCCTCTCGTTAACTTTTAAGTTCGGTGAGCGGGAAGGGTTGGTGAGAGAAAACCCAATCAAGAACATGAAGCGTCCGGCATGTGAGTCAAGGGGCATCAAAGCCATCATTACGCCAGAGGTTCACGAGAAAATTTTGAGCGCAGCAAGTCCGGCACTTCGCACCCTGTTGATTTTTTTACATGAGACCGGGGCAAGACCAAATGAGGCGTCAAGGATTGCGGGCAAGGACGTCGATTGGGAAAGTGGCGTTGTGATTTTGACGGAGCATAAGACCGACCACACGGGTAAGCCTAGGTTGATTGTGTTGAGTCATGTTGCGTTGGAACTGTTGCGGCACCAACTGACCACTTACCCGACTGGCTACTTAATGCGGAACATGATTGGGACGGCTTGGACTAAGGATTCAATTGCCAATGCGATGCGGGATGCGAGTTTGAAGGCAGGCGTCAAGGCTATCGCTTACGGGTATCGCCACACCTACGCAACCGACTGTCTGGTTAGGGGTATTCCAGACGCTACCGTTGCGGCGTTGTTGGGGCACTCTTCAACGATTCAACTTCACAAACATTACTCGCACATCGGATCTAGTATTGATGTTTTGAAGGCAGGGTTGGCGAAAGTTCGGGGATAGGAAAAACAAAAAATTCTAATCATAGCCTAAATGGTTCAGACGCATCTAGACTATGATTAGAACGCCAGTTCAGTAGGCAAAAGAATTATCCAAAGCCCTGAAACCGAAAATTCGCTCAACCGTCGGCACATCATCTTCACAGACATAGACGGTTGTGAACGGGCTATCGTCGGAGGCACCGAGTTGATACTTGATTTCATCCGTGGTAATTCCAGGCTTGTGCGAAATCATCGCTATCAATGTTTCTCGTAGTGTCAGCATAAAGTTTTCCTCATGTCGTGTATCAGTATGATATTGTGGTCAAATGAATTTTGCCAGAATATTTCAGTAAGTCAAACGGTGACGCATTTAGCTAGGGACTTACTTACTTACTTACTTACTTACCCGACTGTCGGCATGAGGGATTATGAAAAATACGAAAGCATAGGAAAATTTTTCGCAAGGAAACTTACTTACTTCTTTTCCCGACTGCGGGCGAAGTTGATTTTGCCTTTGCCAGGAACTTACTTACTTCTTTTCCTAGTGCCAGGAACTTACTTACTTCTTTTCCCGACGCTGGTGCCGACGAAATTGATTTTGAGAGAGTGTTAGGAGTTACGCAGTCGCGGCATTTTGAAGGCGGTATCGCGGAGTCGTTCGGTACGCGCGGACGGCATCCTGGACGATCTGCCACTTCGCGGTCAA
>JAYVXO010000060.1:0-7206 GCA_043785105.1 Fimbriiglobus sp. | reverse complement strand
CTGCGGTGGACTTCTTGAATTCCTCGGTCAACTTCTTCCAAGAATCCGCATCACCCTTTTCGGGCTTGTTCTTGCCGAGAGCGGCGCCGAGATCTTTGTACTTGTCGGCATCTTTGGCGATGTCGTCCCACTTCTCTTCTTTGACGCCGGCTTTGATCTTGGCGATCAAGGACTTTTTGCCCTTGTGGGCTTCGGCCATGATTTCCTTAACGGTTGGCACGTCTTTTTTGTCCTGGGCGACGATCGCCCCGACCGAAACGACCACGCCGAACGCCGCAATCATCGCAGCCAACGCAACCTGACCGATCTTGCGAACCATATCCCACTGCTCCGTGTGAAAATGAGAGTCGAACCCGTCCGGGAAACCAATGTCCCGGCACCGTCGCAGAACTATAACGCCCAGTCCGATTCCGCGAAACCAAAATCTCCGCGAAAAGTCGAAACGGGTTTGGTCTTCGGTGAGTTCGTTGTTAACCCGAGCGATCGGATCGGGTAGGATAGCGTAGATTGACCTCATCCCTGTCGTGCGAGGACGCCGAATGAACTGGCCCGCTCTCTCTCATCGTTTGACTTTGGCGTCGTGCGTGGCACTCGCCGGACTGTTCACCGTGTTGGTTTCCGTGGGTTGCGAAGCGACCGCGAAACCGACCGGGTTAAAACTGAACCTGGAAGCCCAAGAAAAGGGGGGCGAACCGTTGGAAAACGCACCCGACTTAACCGGCGGTGTGGCGTGGCTCAACACCGCCGGCCCGCTGACACTGAAGGACGTAAAAGGCAAAATCGTCCTGCTGGATTTTTGGACGTTGTGCTGCATCAACTGCATTCACATCATGCCCGACTTGGCGAAGTTGGAGAAGAAGTACCCGAATGAACTCGTGGTCATCGGCGTTCACTCGCCGAAGTTCGACAACGAAAAAGACACCAAGAGCATCAAGAAAGCGGTGCTGCGGTACGAAATCGCGCACCCGGTTGTGAACGACGCCGAGCGTAAAATCTGGGACCGCTTCGGGGTGAATTCGTGGCCGACAATGGCCGTGATCGACCCCGAAGGCAAGCTTGTGGGAATGTTGTCCGGCGAAGGGAACTACGACATCCTCGACCGGGCGATTGCGAAGATGATCGAAGTTCACAAGAAGAAAAAGACCCTCAACGAAACGCCGCTGCGGTTCGACCTCGTCCGGTTCCGCGAGAAGAGCGACACTCCGCTGTTCTTCCCCGGCAAGGTTCTCGCGGACGCCGCGAGCAACCGCCTGTTCATCGCGGACAGTACCCACCACCGCGTAATCGTCACGGACTTAACCGGCAAGCAACTGGCCGTGGCGGGCACTGGGACGCCGGGCCGCAAGGACGGGAAGTTCACGGAAGCCCAGTTCGACGACCCGCAAGGGTTGGCACTTGATGGCGACACGTTGTACGTGGCGGACCGCAAGAACCACAGCATTCGCGCGTTGAACTTGAAGTCCGAAACGGTCACGATCGCAGCGGGCGTCGGGGTGCAAGTGCAAGACACCCGAATGCTCAGCGAACTCGCCCCCGCCAAGACCACCGGCTTAAACAGCCCGTGGGATTTGCTCATCGTCGGTCGGCGGATGTTTATCGCGATGGCCGGGCACCACCAGATTTGGGTGATGGACCTCGACAACAAAGTGATCGGCCCCTACGCCGGGGACGGCCGCGAGAACATCAAGGACGGCCCGCTGTTCGCCGCACGCTTCGCCCAACCGTCCGGCTTAGCCACTGACGGCACTTCCCTATATGTGGCAGACAGCGAAGTCAGCGCCATCCGTAAGTTGCCACTCAACGGCGAAGGCCGCGTCGAAACGCTCGTTGGCGAAGGGCTGTTCGTGTTCGGCGACCAGGACGGCGTGGGCCAACAAGTGCGGTTGCAACACGCCCTGGCTGTTGGTTTTTACAATGGTAAAGTCGTCGTGGCGGATACCTATAACAGCAAAATCAAACTGCTCGACCCGAAGACCAAAGAGTGCAAAACCCTGCTGGGCGATGCCAAAAATCCCCTGTTCGACGAACCCGCCGGGATCAGCGTGTCCGGCGGCAAGCTGTACATCGCCGATACCAACGCCCACCGCATCCGCGTGGTCGATCTGGCTACCAACGCGGTGAGTACACTGAAGTTGGATGGCGTGACAGCACCCCCCGAACAGAAAGAGTGGCTGCCGCCGGAGCCTGTGAAAAAGTAAAGCCCCCCCGAAAGCCCACGGACGATCGTCCGTGGGCTTTGCTTCCCCCTGGAGCCTCAACCCATGCGCACATTGTTTTTCTGTCTATACCTTTGCTCAACCTCCTTATTGGTAGCCCAAGACCCCCTCTTGCCGCAGCCCAAGAAAAACGATTGGTACACCAAAGCCGTCAAGAAGTTTGACGCCAGCGTCGAACCCGCCGAGGCCAAGCCGGGGCAAGTGGTCACGTTCAAGATCACGCTGCACTTGAACGACGGCTACACGACTTACCCCGTCAAGCAAGTCGATAAACAAGCCGAGGGCATGGTGAACACGATCAAGCTCCCCGAACCGGGTAGCGTGATCTTCGTCGGCGAAACCATTGACCCGCCGAAGTTCAGCAAGAAGGCGGAGCCGGACATTGGCATCAAGGAGTTGCGGTACTACACGGGGAAAATCGTCTACGAACACAAGTTCGTGGTGAACCCGACGCAAAAGCCTGGTGATGTGCTGCTGAAACTGACTGAGTTCAAACTCACTGTTTGCGATGCCAACAATTGCTTCCCGCCCAAGAAGCTGATGCCGGAGGCGAAGCTGAAAGTCCTCCCCGGTCCCGCCGTGCCGATCGCAGCAGAGTTTGCGGAAGAAGTGAAAAAAGCACTTGGCGGGTTGTAACAGAATCGAAGTCACTGGTATCTCTTCTTGTGGCCCACGGAACACCGTGGGTCGCTTGCTTCCCATTCGCTGACCACTCGGAATTCGCTGATGCGTTACTTGTTCTCGGTCTTCACTGTCACCGTGTTGTCACTGACTCCGCTTCTCGCGCAGGATTTTCCGTACAAGCTCCCCGGTGCAGGTGGTAGCAAGGCGCGGTCGTTCGCGGACGTGGCGGACCTCATCACGACGATCGAACCGGCTCAGGCGAAGCGTGGGCAGGTGGTGACGTTCAAGATGACAATTGCGCCGAAGCCGGGCTGCTACACGTACCCCATCACCCCGCCGAAAACCCAGGACAGCCGCAACAAGGTCGTGTTGCCCCGCAAGGGGAACGTCATTTTCGTCGGGGAAGAACGTGACCCCGACGGCTGGAAAGAAAAGCCCGCCGCCGAACCGGGAATGACCGACCGCTACTACCCGAATACCGTCACGTGGGAGTTCCCCGCCGTCATCGCGCCGAACGCAACACCGGGCAAACAGACGGTGATACTGACTGGCTCAGTGCTTCAAGCGTGCAATGCGAGCAACTGCTTCAACTCCCCACGCAACAATCCGCCCAGCGCCGAGGTTGAGATTCTCGACGGTCCAGTAGTGAAAGTGCCGGAACAATATGCGAGGGAACTGAACGCCGCGATTGGTGAAGTCGCACCAGCACCGCCCGTACCCAACACAGTTGCACCATCACCGATTCCAGCAACGCCATCAACCGGAACGATTACCAAAGCGCCCATCAGCCCGGAGCAGCACAAAGCGAATCTGGACTCGCTCGAAGCCGCGATTGCGAAAACGCCGGTGTCGGTCCAAGGTGGCTTCGCGGGGCTGTTGCTTGCCGCCGTCGTGTGGGGGTTCATTTCCCTTGTCACGCCGTGCGTCTTCCCGATGATCCCGATTACCGTGAGCCTGTTTTTGAAGCAGAGCCATCAGACTGCCAGCAGCGTGTTGAAGCTGGCGTTGATCTACTGCTTGACGATCATTCTCGTCCTTGGCTCGTCGGCGGTGTTCCTGCTGTCGGTGTTCCGCAAACTCAGCGTGGACCCGGTGATGAACATTTTCCTCGGTGCCTTGTTCATCTTCTTCGCGCTGTCGCTGTTCGGGATGTATGACATTTCGTTGCCGAACTTTCTGCTGCGTTACACGGAGAAGAAGCGGACCGGCGGCGGCACGATTGGCACGGTGTTCGGCGCGCTGGCGTTCAGCATCGTGAGCTTTACGTGTGTCGCACCGTTCCTCGGCGGCTTCGCCGGACTTGCCGCGAGCGGGAATTACAGCACGTTCGAGTTGGTGATCGCGGGCGTGGTCTTTGCGACTGCGTTCGCCTCGCCGTTCTTCGTGCTGGCAATGTTCCCGAGCCTCATCAAAACCTTGCCGAAGTCCGGCGGGTGGCTCGACACCGTGAAGGCGGTCATGGGTTTCCTCGAACTCGCCGCCGCGTTCAAGTTCTTCCGCACCGCCGAAATCCGCATCCTCGATCGCCCGGAGTTCTTCACTTACGATGTCGTTCTCGGCGGCTGGGTCGGCATCGCGCTGGTGGCCGGGTTGTACATGCTGAACCTGTTCCGCCTGCCACACGACGAGGAGAAGCCCAACGTCGGCGTGGTGCGAATGCTCATCGGCCTCGTGTTCATCGGCACCGCGTTCTACCTGTTACCGGGGCTGTTCAAAACCGGATCGAACCAATCGCAACGGCCTAACGGCAAAGTCTACGCCTGGGTGAACGCCTTCTTACTCCCCGAACCCGCCGAACCCGGCGCGAGCGACGAATTGCCGTGGGGCAGCGATTTGAAAGCCGCCGTCGATCAAATTGCGAAGGCCAAAGCGAGTGGCGTCCCGGTGGCCAAGCCGCTGATTTTCATCGACTTCACCGGGAAAACTTGCACGAACTGCAAGCTGAATGAGAACAAAGTCTTCCCGCTGCCTGGCGTGCGGTCGCTGCTCCAGCAATACACCCTCGTGCAGATGTACACCGACGAAGTGCCCGGCACCTTCTACGCCAAGCAACCAACCGACGCCGACCGCGACCGCGAAGCCGCCCACAACTTGCAGTTCCAAGAAACGATGTTCGGCACGCAGCAACTCCCGCTGTACGTGATCCTCGACCCGCAATCCGACGGCAAGGTGAACGTGGTCGGAGTTTACGACGAAGGCGTCATCAACGACGTGCCACGGTTCGTGGAGTTTTTGAAGAAGCCGCTGGAGAAGAAGTGAACTTAAGCAAAGAAAGCCCATGAACGATCGTTCATGGGCTTTTTGCACTATTACAGCACCCCGACGCCAAACCCATCGTCGCTGCGTGCTTTCACGCTTTCACTGTCTGCTGGTTGGCCCATGTGCGGCGCCTTTTGGCCGGGTTGGTGCGGGCCGTGCGCCTTGTACTGTTTGCCCATTTCGACCGCGACAGTGCCGTAGCTGATGGCGGCGTCGGCTTCTTCGTAGTCCGAATCGTAGTCGTCGTAACGGCACAGGTAGCCGGGTAGCCGGGAGCGGTCCTTTTCGTCGAAGTACGCCCGGACGACGGCGGCTTGAACTTGTTCACGGGAGCTAGCGTGAATCGGGTGGGCGATGTCCGCGTGGAGCTTGGCGCGGCCTTCGGCGGCGCGGAGGGCGCGGTTCTCGTCGAGGCGGGTGCCGCATTGGTTGCAGAACCGCGACCGGAGGTGGTTTTTGCTGCTGCACCCTGTGCAGCGGTCCGTCAGCTTGCGGCTGGGCATGGCGACAAAGGTGCCTTTGGTGCCTTCGATGATCTTCAAATCTCGCACGACAAACGAGTTGTCGAACGTAACCGAGCAGAAGGCGAGCAGCCGCTCGTTGTTTTCTTCACACAACTTGATGCGAACTTCCGTGATGACCACCAGCGTACTCCTTTGAAAAAATAACCTCAGCGAAGTGACGAGCTATCGTAAAGACCGCGGACGACGAACGTGCGAGACGGCGTCTCCGACGGTGGGGTTGTTCGACCAAAATGACCCGCGACCCGGACGGCGTCCGCGTGGTCCCGACATAACGCAAACACACTCGACCCACTGCCGCACACCATTGCCCCGAGTGGCCCGCACGCGGTCAGCCGCCGGTGGATCGTTTCCACAATCGGTTCCGCCGCGAATGCGGATGCTTGTAGCCGGTTGTGCAGGTTTTGTGCAATCGCATCTGGATCACCGGACCGCAGCGCCTTGCGAATCGCATCCCCGGAGACGGGATGAGTCGGCACCACGACCCGTTTATAAACCTCGGCGGTGCTCAGACCAACAGGCGTTTTCACGATGACCAAATGTAATTCCGTGCCGACGACTTCGGGTTCGATGACTTCGCCACGTCCGGTACACCATGCCGCAAGGGGCGTGAGAAAGAACCCGACATCGGACCCGACAGCCGCCGCGACTTCCAGCAATCGTTCGTGGGGTAACCGAAGATTCCAAACCCGATTCAGCGCCGCAATCGTGAGGGCCGCATCGCTTGAACCCCCACCCAAACCCGCCGCGTGGGGAATGCGTTTGACCAGCAGCATCGTGGCGCCCTGCGATGTCCCCGTCGCCTGCCGGAGTTTCTCGGCGGCCTTGTAGACCAAGTTCGCGGGGCCGGTCGGCAATTCGGGTGGATCGCACACGAGACTCAGTTCAAACTTTGGGCTACGCCGGACTTCGAGGGTATCGAAAAGATTGACAGCAAGGATCAACGTTTCGATCGCGTGAAAGCCATCGACACGTTTCCGGAGCACTTCGAGAAACAGATTGACCTTGGCGGGTGCGTAAGCAACGAACGCATCCGGCCCGGCTGGGAAGCCAGTCATTGCTGACGTTTGACTCAACATGGGGGGTGCCGCCGAGCGTGCGACTGATCCCATCCGTGGGTCGGCGACGAAGCGAGCATCGCGCAAACCATCCGTGGTAGCGTTCCGGGCAGGGAGAGGTTGCCCGGTTCAAAGTTCTGGGTGTCAAGCCTAGTGAGATGGGCGGAGAGTAACGTGAAAAATAGTCGAGGTCAAGCGCGAAGAATCCGCAAAATCAAAATAATCCAAATTGACGGGCTGACCGACACAACAGGCACTCCCACACAGTACCTAAACCACGATGATTCTGGATACCCAACAACCCAACTTCCGACCCACCCGAGGAAATTCTGTACAGTTGTGATTCGGGATGATACTGTGTCTGAGCGGAAATGAATCCGTTGCCCACCGTTCGCGTCCATTTTGTGACGCTTAATTGAAGCGATCCCAGATAGGAGTTACGCAGTGGTGTTGTGAGTCGGGTTCTCGAAGTCCCGCAGGGTGGCTATAGTCGCGGGCATGAGCCAGCCCAAAGTCTCCGCGCTTGAG